>JAOAHH010000123.1 GCA_026415325.1 Thermodesulfobacteriota bacterium
ACCCGACATACCCCGTTGCATGGCTTCCCATAAACAGGTCAAGGACTTCGGTAACCCGTGCGCCGATTGACAATCCAGGTCCGATACGAACGCGGAGGCGCAAAATATCAAAAAGATCGAACTTCCGGTTCAGAATATACATAAGCACCGGATGCTTCCCGACTGTATACGAGAAAACACTTACCGTGCTTCGTATGCCATGTGGTTGCTCAGGACATGATGGTGACCGAGCCTGCGCAGGCGACGGTGTGTAAAAAACAATAACCGTAAGCGCAATACTAATACAAAGTCGATATCCGAATTTTCCCATAGTCTATTCCTCCTTTGGCTCAGCGATTCAAACATTTTTGTGTTTTTATATTGACGCACATGCGTCCGGCATACTAAAACATCTAAACCTTATGTATCACATTTGGCGGCAAAAATGTCATAATTCATAATAATATTTTGTGACTCATAATTATGCGATCTGCACCCCATCCTATCGGATTTTCATCAGCAACGGCACTGGTAATGTCCAACATGATCGGAACCGGGATCTTTACTTCTCTTGGTTTTCAACTTGTTGAGATCCAGCATTGTGCATCTATTCTTCTCTTATGGATCATCGGTGCCATCATCGCGCTGTGCGGAGCGCTTACCTATGGTGAACTAGGTGCTGCAATTCCACGCTCAGGCGGTGAATACGTGTACCTTGCCAAAATCTACCATCCGGTACTCGGATTTTTATCAGGATTCACCTCGATGACAATCGGCTTTGCAGCCCCTGCGGCGATTTCAAGCATTGCCTTCGGCACATACTGTATGCGCATCATCAATCTGCCATCACCGACCCTCCCCGCGGTTTTCCTCCTCTGCTGTCTGACGATTCTGCATTGCTTTCATAATCGGATGAGCGCTTCGTTGCAGATTGTCGTCACCGCCGTCAATGTCTGTTTTATGATGTTTTTTATTGTTGCCGGTCTTCTCGGCGCTCGATTAACGCCCTTGGATTTTTGCATGCCTGATGCAACAATCCTAAAAGATATCATGAATCCTGCCTTTGCCGTGTCTCTGGTCTATGTAACGTATGCATATACCGGATGGAATGCCGCCGCTTATATCTCCGGAGAAATGCGAAACCCCCAGAAGCTGCTTCCCCGCTCGCTTACTTCCGGGACGATGATCGTTGCTGCGCTGTATCTTGTGCTCAATTATACGTTTCTTGTAACCGCACCGGTCAGTGAGCTTGCCGGTCAGCTTGAAGTTGCATTCATTGCTGCCCGTTACATATTTGGGCCTGTCGGCGCTAAAATTACCGCCTCCATGATTGCCATGCTCCTTGTTGCTTCGGTCAGCTCACTCGTCTTTATTGGTCCTCGGATTACCGCAGAAATCGGCAAAGACATCCGTCTATTGTCCTTTTTTTCGTGCGTGTCCCGAACCGGTATTCCGGTCAGAGCAATTGTGCTGCAATTCATTATCAGCATCATCATGATTGTAACCACCACCTTTGAGCAGGCGCTGACTTACGTCGGGTTCACCCTCAATCTGTGCTCGCTGTTGACTGTCGGAGGCGTTGTCCTTTTTCGCGCACGGTATCCGCACATCCCGCGACCGTTCACGATACCGCTATACCCGATCCCTGTTATTCTGTTCTGCGGATTCATGCTCTGGAATCTCGTTTACCTTCTTCTTGAGCGACCTGCGGAATCGCTTGCCGGACTCGCAACGGTTGGGATTGCTTGTTTGATATATGTGCTATTTAACCCAAACAAAAAATAGGTTCCGATGAAACGAGTACGTATCCTTGTCGACGCCTTGATTGCATGGCGTGTGATTGTAGCTGGATGTATGGTGTGCTGTTCGGCGTTTTTTTACGATGCATGCGCTGAAACTACCCTCACGGGTGCAGCCTCGGAAGTACTTCCTCCACATAATACAGAATTTATAACCAGCACGGCCTTTATGCTTGCCGGCATGAAGACGCCACATTGTATGGGATGGGAAGCAGTCACTGCTACAAAAGCGTGGCAACAGTTTGCATCTTCAATGGATACAAAGTGGAAGCAATTTTTTGCAACTCGCGGTCACCGTATTGCAACATGGCGCCGCACCGAACTGGCAGATATTCCTGATAATGCAACCATATTCTATCCATTCAGCGGCCCTGATTTTTTATACCTCTCACTCCTGTTCCCTACTGCCCGGCACTATGTGCTTATCGGTTTAGAACCGGTCGGCACAATCCCGCATCAGGACGCGATCGGCCAGGAAAACATCGCCCGCTGTCTTGCAGATATCGAATCATCGCTTGAAGACATTCTGCGGATCAGCTTTTTTAAAACCAATGATATGTCAAAAGAGCTGACTGAGACCTGCCTGACCGGAGCGTTGCCGGTTCTCATGATATTCCTTGCCCGTACATCACATACAATTCACACGGTGCAATGTTTTGACCTTGCCGATAACGGTACCATACAGTACCGATCAGTCTTTCCTTCAGGCATCGAAAAACATCGCTGCCGGGGGGTTGAGATTCGTTTCTCATCATCGGATAACCGCCTAAAGACGCTCACCTATCTTTCTGCAAATCTTTCTGACAACGGGCTCAACCGGTGCCCGGGATGCGTCTCCTATTTTGATGGGCTTGCGCCGCCATTGGTAACGTTTGTTAAATCAGCGTCATACTTGATGCATAAACCGTACTTTTCCCGCATTAGAAATTTTATTCTGCACAAAAGCAGGATGGTACTTCAGGATGATTCCGGTATTCCTTACCGTTTTTTTGATAACAAAACATGGAACGTGAAGTTGTATGGCATGTACACCGGCCCGATCGATCTGTTTAAAGCCCATTTTGAGCAAGACCTTGCTGCTGCATATCGTCGCGGCGCAGCATCATTGCCGTTCCGATTCGGATACAATCGGCAGTCAAATATGCTCCGTGCAATCAAAATCAACAATCAGCATGTTCCGTAATAGTATTGGGCTCCTTGCCGGAAGCAAGATTTTATATTGTGTGGTATTGCTCGGATGCACCATCCCACATCCCATACCTCAACCTGGACAAAAACCTGCGCCGCACATTATTGCCAACGAAAATGCATCATTCTTTCCCGAACTTATAGCGTCGTATTCGCCGATTTGCAAAACCGTCATTGAACATGCAGATCAATATGAAGTCCAAATTCTCTATACCCATATTGAGCGTGATGCTGCTGGAAAACCGCTTTGTACCGAGTATTCCTTTAGAGTTAATCCCGGTGCATATTTTAACCCCGCAAGTCTTGTAAAGCTTCCGGTCGCGTGTCTTGCGCTCCAAAAACTCCGTGAGCTAAACATACCCGGACTTGACATAAATACCCCACTTGTGGTCGGCGCTGCCTATGCCTGCCAAAGGTCGGTGAGTCGTGATTTTACTGCTCCCAACGGCTTGCCGACAATCGGGCACTATATAAAAAAAGCGCTCATTGTTAGTGATAACGATGCCTATAACCGGCTGTATGAGTTTCTCGGTCAACAATATATCAATACAACGCTTACCCGGATGGGCTATCCATATGCCCGTATCATTCGCCGCTTCAGCAGGTGTACGGCAGAGCAAAATCGGTACACGAATCCGTTTACCTTCTTTACGCCTGAGGGTGCTGTACTGTACCGCCAGCCCCTGCTTGTCAATACCGATATTTTGACAAACCCCCTTGGTGCGGTGCGTAAAGGAAGGGGGTATAGGGATGAACACGGCAGGATTATCCCAGAGCCGTTTAATTACGAAACCCATAATTATCTGTGTCTGCGTGATGTTCACAGAATGTTGCAGAGCATAATTTTTCCGGAACTTTTTCCCGAATCCATGCGATTCCACCTTGCTCCTGAAGACTACCGATTCTTGCGCTTTTGTCTCTCCAGTCTCCCTCGGGAATCCGGTATTCCCGTGTTCTCAAACCCGGCAACATATCCGGATAACTACAAAAAATATTTTATCTTCGGTGATGCTCCAAACGGCGTGATCGATACGGGGTCGATCAAAATTTTTAATGTGGTCGGTCGGACGGACGGATTTCTTGCAGACTGTGCCTATATTACCTGCCTTGATGAACATATCGAATTTTTTCTCTCAGCAGTCATGTACGTCAACGCAAACGGCATCATCAAGGACGGTGTCTATGAATATAAAGAACTCGGCATCCCGTTTTTCGCACATCTCGGCAGAGCGCTCCTCGCGCATGAAAAAAATATGCGTACTCGGTGAATCACAAAGAGCGAACGCATGCCGTTATCGTTGGAGCGCCGCGACCGTACTATAAGAAACTGATGCGAAGATGAAATAATTTTAATTTGACAGACGCAAAAAAAATTTCTATACCGTTGCGCAAATTGCCGAAAATATCTCTCGCTGTTCTTCTTATTGTGGGCAATCTATGTTGTGGCGTCGGATACAGTTTTACCTCGTGGTCTGTGTTGCATGTGGGCTGCTGCTCACCATGCCGAGAGGTTTGTCTGCAAAGGACAATAATGCTGCACTCTCCAAATCCGATACCGTATTCCTATCACCTGATCAGGGAATCGACCTGAAGCATTCTCTTCAACGATATCTTGGCATTCCCTACCGAAAAGGCGGAAGCACGCTCAAAGGGTTTGATTGTTCCGGCTTCGTCCGCTTCATATATAAGACGATATTTGACTTTGATCTCCCCCATGGATCGGCATCCCAATACCGATCATCACAACTGGTTAAAGTCCCCTCTGACAAACTTCAACCCGGTGACATCATCTTCTTTGCTGCAACGCCCTCAAAAAAACGCATCAATCATGTCGGCATTTATTTTGATGACAATCTCTTTATCCATTCCGAAAGCAAGCGCGGAATTACTCTATCGCGCGTTGATGATTCCCATTGGCGGTCACGCATGGTAGCGGTTAAACGCCCTCTCTTCTATGATAACGAACAGGAAGATGAAACGACACCATATAATGAAGCATCGATGTCGATCCCATCGGTCACGCGTTCAGCCTCTAGCATAGCCTCACTTACCGGGCTGTGTAGTCAACGTGACCTCTCGCCGCTGTCCTTGTTCATTCTATCCTATACGCGACCGCTGTTCCTCAATTCCCTTACCCTTAGTTTGAACCATTTTTATATTCATACGACGCCCTCTTATATCGATGCGCATTCGGCCTCATCGTTTTACTTCGGATTGCCTTCTCATGGCGAGTCCGTGCACGGCTATAATATAGCTGCAAATTTTACGCTCCTCAGCAACCTGCGCATTTCACCGTTTGTCACCTCATATAACCGTCACTATGATGGCGGTGGTTATCACATGCCACCACAAGAATCGGCAGGTATCAATCTTTGTCTTATACCGACAGGTTCACCAACATGGTCTCTTGCTGCATCGTTTCGCAATACGACGATGAACCGCAGAGACAGAACACAACATGATGAGCATGCTCGAGTTTCCGACTGGTCGTTTACCTACCTTCATCGTCTCTCGCCCACCCTGCTGCTGTCTCTGACTGGGGAACAGACATACGACCCCTCACGGCAAACTTCATCCGACACCATATCATTGGATCAGCGGTTCTTCTTTAAGCTCCATCTGTTCTACTGATACCTGTGCATAACAGGCTTTTTTTAGATGATAAAATTAACCATCTGTGGTAAAAGATGGCATTATCCCATACACGATGATGCACTACTGCTATAGTAGTGTTGAGCATGGGGCACAAACTGGCATTGGCTTCCATCCGGGCGTCTCAGAAATTATCATCAGGAAGCGTATTGATTGAGTAAAATATTTCAATATGATGGTTATGGGTTACGAACCAGTTATCGGACTCGAAGTTCATGCGCAACTGTTGACCGAGTCAAAAATATTTTGCTCGTGTTCGACACAATTCGGGCAACCGCCGAACTCTCAAACCTGTCCGGTCTGCCTTGGCATGCCAGGCGTTTTGCCAGTCGTTAACAAACGGGTTGTCGAATATGCTATCAAAACAGCGCTTGCTACCAACTGCACAATTCAGCGCTTCAATCAATTTGCTCGGAAAAATTATTTCTATCCTGATTTGCCAAAAGGCTACCAGATATCTCAATTCGAGTTGCCTATTGCAACAGGCGGCTTTATAGAAATTGACACTGAGAGCGGTACGCGCAAAATCGGCATTACCAGAATTCACATGGAAGAAGATGCTGGAAAACTCCTTCATGAAATCAATGGAGGAGCAGCAGAAAACAGTTTCGTTGACTATAACCGAACCGGCATACCGCTCTTGGAAATCGTTTCTGAACCAGATATCCACACCCCTGAAGAAGCGGGTGAATATCTTAAAGCCCTTCGCGCAATTCTTCAATATCTCGGCGTATGCGACGGCAATATGGAGCAGGGTAGCTTCCGCTGCGATGCCAATGTATCGCTCAGGCCAAGTGGCGAACGACGGTTTGGGACAAAAGTTGAACTAAAAAACATGAACTCATTCCGCCATGTCGTCCGCGCACTGACCTATGAGATCACCCGGCAACGCGAACTTTTGGAATATGGAGATTCGGTTATCCAGGAAACCCGACTGTGGGATGAAAATGCTGGCCAAACATTACCGATGCGGGGCAAAGAAGAATCCCATGATTATCGGTACTTCCCTGATCCCGATTTGGTGCCGCTGTATATTGAGGATGCATGGATCGAGGCCTTGCGTTCACAGCTTCCGGAATTGCCACGACAGCGTCGAAATCGTTTCATCGACCAATACGGCCTCCCCCTCTACGATGCTGATATTCTCGTCACGTCCCGTCAACTCGCCGACTATTTTGAAACAGCCGTACGTTCCTGCAACCAACCAAAAACGGTAAGCAATTGGATACTCAGTGAAGTGCTTCGTTTTCTAACCGATCCCCGCGATATTGTCTCCTTTCCGGTAACACCAGAGCATCTTGCACAGATGATTTGTCTGATCCACAACGGCACGATCAGCGGAAAAATAGCCAAGAAAATTTTTGAAGAAATGCGCACGACCGGTGCGCTGCCTTCTTCCATTGTAGAGCGGCATGGGCTTGTTCAGGTATCCGACAGCAGCAAGTTAGAAAAGGTCATTCAGGAAATTCTCGATGCGCATCCATCGCTTGTTGCCGATTTTCGTGCCGGCAAAGAAAAGGTTTTCGGATTTCTGGTGGGGCAAATCATGAAGGCTACCAAAGGGAAGGCAAACCCTCGTATGGTCAATGATATTTTGAGGGAAAAACTTGCTGGCTGATACGGTTCAGTCAATCATTTGGCGCGGGGATCATGTGGCAATTCTTGATCAACGGCTTTTGCCGACCCGTGAGGTATATCTTGAATGCAGAACCTGCGAAGAAGTTGCAACTGCGATCCGAACCCTTGCCGTACGCGGTGCACCTGCGATCGGCATAGCAGCAGCAATGGGACTTGCGCTTGCCGGATGTACGTCGGACGTCGATACTCCAGATGAACTCATTCGCAGAGTGCACGCTGCTGCAGAGCAGCTTTTACACACACGTCCTACCGCTGTTAATCTCCAGTGGGCGCTGACCAGGATGCTCCGCCACTGTCACACAACCCCTGATGCAACCGTTGCTTCGATGCGACAGATGTTAATTGATGAGGCACTGCGTATTCAGCATGAAGATATCGAGAACAACAGGATGCTCGGACGCACTGGTGCCCATTTGATTTCCGATGGTGCAACCGTCATGACCATCTGCAATACAGGGTCGCTTGCCACCGGCGGTTTTGGAACCGCCTTAGGAGTTATTCGGGCTGCTGCAGCAGAAGGCAAGCGTGTTACAGTGGTAGCATGTGAAACCCGACCGCTCCTTCAAGGTTCCCGTCTGACAGCATGGGAATTGCGCTGCAACCGCATTCCGTATCTGCTTATTACCGACAGTATGGCAGCATGGTATATGAGGACTCATCGGGTTGATCTGGTTATTGCCGGTGCCGACCGGATCGCTGCAAACGGCGATGTTGCAAATAAAATCGGAACCTACGGATTGGCCGTCCTTGCTGCCGCACACCAAGTTCCGTTTGTGATCGCTGCACCGTGCGCAACGTTTGACCTTACGATCGAAAGTGCCGACGGCATTCCTCTCGAAGAACGATCTGCCGATGAAGTGCGTACGATGGCCGGTATTTCCATTGCACCTTCCGACGCACCAGTATGGAATCCTGCATTTGATATCGTGCCGCACTCCTACATTCATGCAATTATCACCGAGCGGGGGATTATCCATCCGCCGTTTCAGGTTGCGATACAAAACCTCTGTTCATAAAACTCGTGTAAGAGGAGACAGAAAGCTATGCAAAAGGTTGATAAAATCTGGCTTGATGGAAAACTCATAGACTGGGATAACGCCCGTGTTCATGTGCTGACCCACACGCTCCACTACGGCATGGGCGTTTTTGAAGGCATTCGCTGTTACAAATGCCACAACGGAAACTCTGCGGTCCTTAAACTCAAAGAACATGTTGATCGACTGTTTGCATCAGCTACGATCGGCCTTATAAAAATTCCGTTTTCACGGGAACAGATTACAGCAGCGATTCTCGAAACCGTGCGTGCTAATAATATGGCGGAAGGTTATATCCGACCGCTCGTCTTTATCGGCGATGGCGAAATGGGGCTCTATGTGCCCGATCCTCCCATTCGCGTTATGATTGCCTGTTGGCCGTGGGGTGCCTACCTTGGTGAAGACGGGCTCAAGAATGGCATTCGGGCGAAAATATCATCTTTTACCCGGCACCATGTCAACGTGGGAATGACTAAGGCAAAAATTTGCGGCAACTACGTCAATTCAATTCTTGCCAAACGAGAAGTCAAACTTGCAGGCTATGATGAGGCGATCATGCTTGATGCTGAGGGCTACGTTGCCGAAGCAAGCGGTGAAAATATCTTTATCGCAAAAGACGGGGTATTGAAAACAACGCCGCCGACCTCAATCCTTAAAGGCATCACGCGCGATGCGATCATTGAAATTTCACGCGATCTCGGCATCCCTCTTGTTGAGCAGCGATTTACCCGTGACGAACTCTATATGGCTGATGAATGCTTTTTTACCGGCACTGCTGCCGAAATCACACCCGTCCGCGAAGTTGACAACCGTCAGATCGGCAATGGAAAACCGGGACCGCTCACCACAAAGCTGCAATCAGTCTATTTTGATGCTGTGCGCGGTAAAATTGACCAATATGCTTCGTGGCTGACTGTCGTCTAAGATACAGCGAGGATCATACCCTCACCATAAGGCTATGCCAGAATCAGTCAGCCTGCTCAAACAAAAGCTGCGTGCCGAGATCCTTAATCGACGGAACGCGCTTTCGGTTTTAGAACGGCAACATAAAAGTGCTGCCATTATCAGCAGGCTGTGTGGTATCTCACAGATTGCAGACGCTCATACCCTCTTTATCTACGTGTCGTACAAGAGCGAGGTAGCTACCCATGCAGCAATCGAGCGGTTCCTTGCCGAAGGCAAAACTATTGCCGTCCCGCATACCGACAGAGAACGGTGCCGTATTATCCCGGTTCGCATTAACTCATTAAGCGAACTTGTGCCCGGGCCTCGAGGCATTTTACAACCTCCTGCGGATCCATCCTGTATTGTACCGGCACACCTGATAGATGCGGTCATCACGCCCGGCATTGCGTTTACACTCTCTGGCATACGGCTCGGATATGGGGGCGGTTTGTATGACCGTTTTTTCCGTAAACATCAGCTTCCCTCCTTTGCACTGGCCTTCGAACTCCAAATCATCGATGCCCTCCCATTTGTTCCAGGCTACGACATGCGTGTTGACGTTATCGTAACGGAAGATAGGTTAATATCCTGCCGCGACTATCGCTAAGCTCCTTGTCACTCCCCTACTCTGTAACATCTTATTTTTTCTTTTTTATCACGTTTTGTGTCACAACAGGATGTTTAGTACCGTACTATTAGCATGCTAAAATCTTCTTGCAAACACATATTCATCATGATATACAAAAAGCCTCAATTTTTCGACAAAATGCACATCCCCTATACCCTATCGTGTCATTTTGTCACATAATGCGCTGCATTGCTGGGTTCAATCAAACACAGCTTTATCATTCGTTTCATTATTTTTGTTGTCATTTCAAAGAGTTTTATATGATTGATGCAATGTGACGTAACCTTATTATTTTGGTCTCGTTTTTGCTTCTTTATGGTAAACCCTCTTTAATTTTACTTTCAGGAGAAACATATGCATATTGTCGTTTGCGTAAAAATGGTACCTGATACGACACAGGTAAAAATCGATCCAGTAACGAATACGCTGGTTCGAGAAGGGGTTCCCTTTATTACCAACCCCTATGATACCAATGCCGTTGAAGAGGCGATCCGCTTTAAAGACCGCTACGGCGCTTATGTAACCGCCATTTCAATGGGCCCACCTGCTGCTGAAAGCGTGCTGCGCCGAGCGATTGCCCTTGGTGCTGATGAAGGCATACTACTGAGCGACCGCGCTTTTGGTGGTGCTGATACGCTCGCAACGAGTACGGTCCTCGGCTATGCAATCAAAAAAATTGCTGAAACCCGCCCTGTTGATATCATTATTTGCGGCAAACAGACAATTGACGGTGATACCGCGCAGGTCGGTCCCGGCATTGCGCGTCGTCTTGACATACCGCAGCTTACGCTTGTTGACCAGATCATTTCCGTTAATTATGCCCAGCGCACCATTAAGGTCAGACGAAAACTTGAGACATATCATGAAATCGTCGAATCGCAGCTCCCGGTTCTTCTCACGGTCGAGCGGGAAATCAATACTCCGCGCTATCCGACCGTCCCGGGTCGTCTTGACGCCGAAACCGTTCCCATAAAAATCTGGTCAAATGCTGTGCTCAAGCTTGACCCCAATACCATTGGTCTTCCTGGCTCGCCAACACAGGTACGACGCATCTTTGCCCCTGAACGAAAGAAAGGCGAAGTAATACCGGGCGAGGGTGATCAGAAAGCTACCGCTGTGGATATGATGTTCACGAAATTGAAAGAATGGGATTTTATCACCACATAAACGATGACCAGTACGTTGGAGGATACATGGAGCAGCAACAGGTAAAGAAAAAAAAGCCGCGCGGTAAAGCCCGACTCATTGAAGGGAAATGCATCGCTTGCGGGGCCCGATGCCAATCATCCTGTCCGGTCGATGCCATTGAAATGAATGCCAAAGAGGAGCCGATCATTGACGAGGCAAAATGCATCGGTTGCCAGAAATGCATTAAGGTATGTCCTGCAAGCGCGATTGAAATTTACTTTACCCCTGAGGAGCAGAAACTTCTTGACGAGCTTTCTGCAGCAGGCACTGCATCGTCTGTAGACGAGGTGGATTCTAAGGAAGCTGCCCGCAAAGCTGAAATCGCTGCATGGAAAGGGGTCTGGGTGTTCGTCGAGCAGTTTGAAGGCCATGCCCATGAGGTTTCGTGGGAGCTGCTCGGTGTCGGTAAACGGCTTGCCAATGATCTGGGGGTTGAGCTTGCCGCGTTTGTGCTCGGTGAGAACATTATGCACCTTGCTGACGAAGCATTCTGCTACGGTGCGGATACGGTATATGTAATGGACAGTCCGCTTCTGAAGCACTACCGCACCACTGCATACTTGCACGGCTGCGTTACCCTTATTACAAAATACAAGCCTGAAATCGTGCTCATGGGTGCAACAGGGCTCGGCAGAGACCTTGCTGGCGCGGTAGCAACAGATCTAAAAACCGGTTTGACCGCTGACTGCACGGGTCTGACTATTGATAAAAATATGCGCCTACTGGAACAGACCCGTCCGGCATTCGGCGGAAACATTATGGCCACGATTCTCACCGAAACACGTCGTCCCCAGATGGCATCGGTCAGGCCGCACGTAATGCCAAAGCCTGAGTATGTGGCCGGCAGAAAAGGGAAAATTATTACCGAGCCGTTTCCCTTAAAAGAAGAGGATATTCCAACAAAGGTTCTTGACATCATCAGGGCAGCGGCGGAAAGCACGGTCAATATCGCTGGTGCAAAAATCATTGTGTCCGGCGGTCGCGGCATGCTGAATCAGGAAAATTTCAAAATGCTCGAACGGCTTGCCGAGCTGATCGGTGGCGTGGTCGCAGGCTCGCGCTGTGCCGTCGATGAAGGTTGGATTAAACATGACCGACAAGTTGGTCAGACCGGTAAAACCGTACACCCGAAACTGTATATTGCCTGCGGCATATCAGGCGCTATTCAGCATCTGGTTGGCATGCAGGATTCTGAATACATCATTGCCATTAACAAGGACAAAACGGCGCCGATTTTCGAGGTCGCACACCTCGGGATTGTCGGTGACGTGTTTGAGATCGTTCCGGCGCTGATCGACAAGCTCAAACAATCCAATGCCAGACCGGTTGAATAATCATCGTTAACGACTCGAACAGAAAGGAGTAGCCTTGAGCCCGTTAGAGAATTTCATATTTGCGTTGTTATGCATCGGAGCCGTACTCTTTTTCCTGAGAAATGTCTTCCGTCTGCTCGCCATGATATGTCTTGGCAGATGGGAAAACCGGTTCGACCATCTGTGGTCGCGCTTCGGAGGAATGCTGGTTTACGGGTTTGGTCAGCTGAGAGTTGTGAGCGAAAAATTCGGGATCAACCATTTTCTCCTCTTTTGGGGGTTCATTGTTCTTGTTGTCGTTAACTCCGAATTTTTCATCGCTGGCGTCTTCCCGAAATTTAGCTGGAACTTTATCGGCGATATCCCTTACGGTTTGCTTATGTTCTGTGCCGACATTATGTCGTTTGTCGTATTAATCTGCGTTCTGATTGCGCTTTTTCGCCGCATTGTAGTGCGGCCTGCTCATATCGATTCAACCTACGATGCGTATCTTATTCTCTCGCTGGTCGGATCGCTCATGATCGCATTCTACGGCATGAATGCAGCAGAAGCCAAACTCGGCACATTAGAAACAGCCTCATGGATGCCGATCTCACAGTCCCTGCAGGCGCTTTACAGTGGCGTGAGTCTGAACACAACCCACGTATATGCCCGGGTGTTCTGGTGGATCCATGCACTTATTCTGCTGTTCTTCCTCAACTATCTGCCCTACAGCAAACATCTACATATTTTAACCTCCCTGCCGAACTGCTTTTTTAGAAGCTTTGAACCGGTTACAACCGTTCCCCGCTTGACCTTCAAAAAAGGTCTTCGGTTTGGGATATCAAAAATCTTTCAATTTCGATGGAAAGACCTGCTTGATTTTCTCGCGTGCACCGAATGTGGTCGCTGTCAGAAAGCATGCCCGGCGCATGCAACTGAAAAGCCTCTCAATCCAAAGCAGATTATCCACCAGGGCAAGTTAAACCTTTTTGCAAACGGTCGTGAATTGCTCAAAACCCGTCCAGCCGACACACTAGCATCAGCGCCTGAATCTGTCGAACCAGCGATACCGCTCATTAATGGCCGCGAAGAAAGCGTTTCACGGGAAGCCATTTGGTCGTGCACCACTTGCGGCGCCTGTATGCAGAAATGCCCGGTGTTTATCGAGCATGTCCCCAAAATCATTGAAATGCGGCGTCATCTGGTCATGGAAAAGTCCGATTTTCCGCAGGAG
>JAOAHH010000130.1:0-37500 GCA_026415325.1 Thermodesulfobacteriota bacterium
TCATCTTTTTATGTCCGTGGCGGGTAGACGCCGGTCCAGCAGTACATACAGAGACTCTCTTTCGGCAGACCGATTGCTGCAACCATATCGTCCACAGTTTGGTAGCGGAGCGAAGTGACCCCTAGCTCCTGTGCAATTACATCGACCATCTTCTGATATTGCGGTGTTGTATGGTCGATATATGCTTGAACGTCCTCTATATTTCTCCCTTCGATTTTTGCAATGGCACGGCGTGCGGCTAACTCGTTAATATCGCGGGTCGAATAGATAAACTTGCACGGGAACATCAGCGGTGGGCATGCAAGGCGGACATGAATTGCCTTTGCGCCATTATCAATCAGCTTTTTTATGGTGAAATTCTTAAGCTGCGTCCCTCTGACCAGTGAATCGTCACATACAACGATGCTCTGTCCGTTAATGATCTCCTTAATAGGTATCAGTTTCATTTTTGCAACAAGGTCGCGCGTTTCCTGTGAGGGTGGTGTGTAGCTCCGACCATATCCCGGATTATACTTCACCAACGGCCTTCGAAACGGTATTCCCGATGCCATTGCATAGCCGATAGCGTGCGATGTTCCGGAATCAGGGACTCCGCAGACAACATCCGCCCTGATGTCATGATCGCGCCGTGCCAGAAAAGCGCCACATCGCTCTCGGACGATTTCTATGTTAATACCGTCATAATTTGAAGCAGGAAAACCGGTATAAATCCACATAAAAGCACACGTCTGGCGTCGAACCTGCGGCGGTCGTACCTGCTTCATCCCCTGGTGGCTTATCAGCACGATTTCTCCCGGATCAAGATATTTCACAACTGCAAAGTCACTGTTAACAAACGCGATTGTCTCATTTGCCACAGCCCAGTCATCGCCACGCCTGCCGACAACAAGCTGGGTATATCCGTATAAATCACGTGCCGCATAAATGCCATCATTACACAGAAGCAGGAGCGATGTTGAGCCTTCAATTCTCTTGTGCATACGACAGATACCGTCAACAACATCCTTGCCCTGAATTATGAGCTTTGCAACAAGCTCTGTTAAATTAAAACCCTTGCGGCTTACCTCACTAAAGGTAATTCCGTGCTCCATGAGTTCACGGGCAAGTGTTGCGCTGTTTTCGATAAAACCGTCGGTTGTGATGCAAAATTGTCCAAAACGGGTATTTTGGTATACCGGCTGCTCATCAATGGCGCTGATGACCCCAATTCCCATCGTCCCCTTCAATTTCTTGTATTCATCGGCGAATTTTGCCTTGAACTGGCTTTGACTAATGTTATGTATGCACCGCATAAAACCGTCACCCAACACAGCCATGCCGGCAAACTCGGTGCCAAGATGCGAGTGGTAATCAATGCCGTAATACAGGGTTGCAACACAGTCATCTTTTGCAACAACACCAAACATTCCGCTCATAGGACACTCCGTTTACTAAAATCCGATGGTTGGGAGTATATTGCCATTACCGCGTTTTTCATAGGTTATCTCTAACGATCTCCCGGTGCACTATTACGCATCACCCCTTAAAATATCGTCATGATATTCCTGTAATGCCTTAATTTCTCCATATCCATGCCGAAACGCTTCAATACCTTTGAGCGCTGCGCGTGCTGCGGCGATGGTGGTAATATATGGAATCTTGTGTTTTACCGCTGCCTTGCGGATATAGGAATCATCTGTCTTGCTCCATCTGCCGCTTGGCGTGTTGATAATAAGCTGAATCTTGCCGTTTGCGATCATATCAGCGATATTCGGTCTTCCTTCATGCACCTTCATGGCCTTCTGCGCTGCAATGTTGCGAGCTGCAAGAGACGCATAGGTACCTGCTGTCGCTACAATCTTAAACCCAAGCCGTGCAAATCCTGCTGCCACATCTACAGCCTGTTCTTTGTCCTTATCTGCAATCGTAATCAGTACCGTACCCTCGGTAGGAAGCCGTTGCTGTGCAGCTTCCTGTGCTTTATAAAACGCAAGCCCAAAAGAATCGGCCATGCCGAGCACTTCTCCGGTAGAACGCATTTCCGGTCCCAGCACCGGATCGACTTCGGGAAACATATTGAAAGGAAATACAGCTTCTTTGACCCCGAAATGCCGATAACTGCCCCGGCGGATGTTGATCTCAGAAAGCTTCTTGCCGAGCATAATCTGCGTTGCGATACGTGCCATCGGGATATTGCATACCTTTGATACAAGCGGCACAGTGCGCGAGGCACGGGGGTTTGCCTCAAGAATATACACCGTGTCATCGGCAATCGCATACTGTATGTTGATGAGCCCGACAACGCCGAGTTCAAGAGCTATCATGCGGGTATATGCTTCAATGGTTTTGATATGCTTCTCTGGAATGCTCACCGGCGGAATAACACAGGCTGAATCTCCGGAATGGATACCGGCAAGCTCGATATGTTCCATAATTGCTGGTACAAACGCCTCACTGCCGTCGCACAAGGCATCTGCCTCACATTCAATAGCATTCTCTAAGAAACGATCGATGAGGATTGGTCGCTCAGGGGATACGTCAACCGCTGCCGCCACATACCGTTGCAGCATCGCTTCATCATAGACAATTTCCATTGCACGGCCGCCGAGCACGTATGAAGGTCTTACCATCAGCGGATATCCGATTTCTTTTGCAACCTCCAGTGCTTCCTCAAGCGTGCTTGCCATGCCCGATGCCGGCTGCGGTATGCCAAGCTTCTGCATCATCTTTCTGAAACGGTCACGGTCTTCGGCAAGATCGATTACCTCAGGGGGCGTCCCGATAATTCTTACACCAGCTCGTTCCAACTCACCTGCAATATTGAGCGGCGTCTGGCCGCCAAACTGCACGATAACACCTTCGGGTCTCTCCCGACAATAAATGCTCAGCACATCTTCTACCGTAAGAGGCTCGAAGTAAAGCTTGTTTGATGTGTCATAATCGGTTGATACGGTTTCCGGATTACAGTTGACCATGATCGATTCATACCCTTCATCCCTAAGCGCAAACGCTGCATGTACCGCACAATAGTCAAATTCTATTCCCTGGCCGATGCGGTTCGGGCCTCCACCGAGCACCATCATTTTCTTTTGAGAACTGATAACGTTGTTATCAACACCATGGTAGTTTGAATAATAGTATGCTGCGTTTTCAACACCGCTAACTGGAACCGCATCCCAGGTTTGAATAATACCGGCACCGAGCCGCTGATTACGGATATCATGCTCCGAAATATCGAGTAGTCGTGCAAGATACCGGTCTGAAAAACCGTCTTTTTTTGCCTGTACGAGCAGATCTTTTGGAATCGTTGAGCCTTTGTAGGACAAGATTTTTTCTTCAAGCTCGACAAGCTCCTTCATCTGCTGGATAAACCATGGCTTGATGTATGTCTTTGCATACAGGTCTTCGATGCGTGCGCCCTTTCGCAATGCCTCGTACATGATAAACTGTCGCTCACTTGTCGGAACTGCAAGCATACTCATAAGCTCTTCAAGTGATCGCCTATGGAAATCCTTGGCAAATCCAAGACCGTACCTCCCTGTTTCCATAGAACGAATTGCTTTCTGAAACGCTTCCTTATAGGTCTTCCCGATACTCATGGCCTCGCCGACCGCGCGCATCTGAGTTCCGAGCTGGTCGATAACGCCCGGAAATTTTTCAAACGCCCAGCGACAGAATTTCACAACCACATAATCGCCTGACGGCGTATATTTTTCTAAGGTTCCGTTACGCCAGTACGGTATTTCATCCAATGTCATGCCGCCGGCAAGCATTGCGGATATCAGAGCAATCGGAAATCCAGTTGCCTTTGAAGCAAGCGCAGATGAGCGAGAGGTGCGCGGATTGATTTCGATCACGACAACCCGTCCGGTTTTGGGATCATGGGCGAACTGAATGTTGGTGCCCCCGATGACGCCGATTGCTTCCACAATATCATAGGAATGCTTCTGGAGACGTTGCTGGAGTTCTGGATCGATGGTGAGCATCGGGGCAACGCAAAACGAATCACCCGTATGGACTCCCATAGCATCAACGTTTTCGATAAAACAAACTGTGATAATTTGGTTCTTTGCATCACGCACCACTTCAAGTTCAAGTTCTTCCCACCCGAGAACAGATTCCTCGATCAGTATCTGTCCGATGCGGCTTGCCGAAATCCCACGCGAAGCTACAATCCGAAGTTCATCCACATTGTATACAAGCCCCCCACCGGTGCCGCCCATTGTATAGGCAGGCCGTATGACAACCGGATAACCGAGTTTATCTGCAACGCGTTCGGCATCTTCAACACTGTACACGGCCTCGCTTTGCGGCAAATCAATTCCGAGACGGTTCATAGTTTTTTTGAATTCGATGCGGTCTTCACCACGCTCAATCGCATCGACATTCACGCCGATAACCTGAACATCATACTTGTCGAGCACCCCTGATTTATACAGTTCCGAGGAAAGATTAAGACCATTCTGTCCGCCGAGATTCGGCAACAGCGCATCAGGCCGCTCTTTTGCAATAATTTTTTCCAAAACTGCGGGAGTCAGCGGTTCGATATACGTACGGTCTGCCATACCCGGATCTGTCATAATGGTTGCCGGGTTGGAATTAACCAGAACAATTTCATACCCGAGTTTTCTCAGTGCCTTGCATGCTTGGGTCCCCGAGTAATCGAACTCACAGGCTTGTCCGATGATGATTGGTCCTGAACCGATGATCATAACTTTATGAATGTCATTGCGTCGTGGCATGTCCTATTCTCCCCTGTATGGCTTTTAAAAAGTCTTCCGAAACAAACTGCTTATTAATGATGGATGCTGGTATAGCCGAATACTTCGTTTCTAAAAAAATCAACCAATGCTCTTTTCCTACGATATTCATAGGCGTGGTGCGGAATTAAATCCTTCTCCGACAGGTGTAAGATTGCCATTTCATTCTCCATAATCGGCGATGCTGCATTATCGAGGTACCATGCGTACATCAAGCCGAACAACAATCCCGGCGGCAAAAAGCCTTCATCGTTATTGATTGTTATACCGTAAGTCCCTTTCCTCGTTGGATGGGGCACCATACGAGCAAGGATGAGGTATTCATGCAATTGTCGCGGTGCTAAAAAGCAGCGACGACGGGCAACACTTTGTAATGTGATCTCATACCGCCGAATACCCCACGCTCGTGACGGCTTTGGGGTTATCCAGCGACGACGGGCAATGTAATTGCCGAGCAGCGACTCGCCTAAAGCTATTAATATATTACCGCGCAACCGTTCGGGCTCTTCTAACAACCGATGGTGTATAAAAATGCTCTGTGCCCGTGGGTCATAATACCCTAAGACCGTATCCCATGCGACACTGCGTTGCCACAGTTCGGCAGATACAATGTGCATGGAGCTAAAGTATCTGAGATGTTCTTTTTGTATGTCCTTGTGTTTCCAGAGAAGCTCCAACAGTATCTCGCGCAACAGGGGTGGCCGACATTCTTTGGTGCTCATAATGCTGTTTATATCATGCCAGAACCGGTGCCCCTTTAATCCGGTAGTGATAACGTTGCCTGACGATATAACAGCGTTTTGTTTCATACGGTATCTTTGTTTCTTCATGTGCTGCCATGCATATACCAGCGTTTTCACGGCAAGAGCAAATTGTTCAGGATCATGTTGCACAACGCCCAATGACCGCGCTCGCTCGCGAGAAAATATTGTTGCCTCAACCGGCCAGACGTTCATTGCAGCAACCTGATCACGGTCAAGATAAATGGGACGCTTTCCCTCGAGTGCGTAATTCCGTAAAATTGATGCAGGCATATTATCAAGATTCGCCGTCAAAACAAAATGAAACAGCCCATACATTCCTCCAGGAACATTCCGATCAAACGCATCACACAATTCAGACACCCGAAATCCCCGTCGTCGATCGACGCGCGTCACATCGGTTTCACCTTCTTCAATCCAAAAATTTGCGGCAAGTATTTTCAATGCGCGCCGATTCGCTCTGATCGCATCGGCAACGCCCGGCACTTGTAGTACCGGTATACTGCTTGTATAAAGGCTTCCAGGTGCAATAATAATGACATCAGCTTTCTTGATGAGGGTTACAATCCCCGGCATAACAGCAGGACTTCCGTCAAAGCGAGAGATGACTTTATCGATAGGAAATCCACGCCGTGACGACAAGGCTTTACTTTGCCCGCACACGGCAACGCCGTTCGTATAGTGTATAATGAGCTGTCCGGGCGTGGTAGTTACCGGATGGAGTCTACCCGGCAATGCACCAATCATATGCGCAACCCAATCTATCCCCGACCGCAGTGCTGATACCGGAGGTAAACGGTCCATCCCGAGTTTTGATTTCATAAATATCGCAGCCGTCAAAAAGAGATTTCCAAGGCAGTGGTGGTCAAGCGGAATCCGATGACCACCATTTTTTGATGTAAAAAATGCCCAAAGCATTCTGAAATAATCTTGAAGCTCGGACGGGCAAACAGCCTGCAGCTTTCGTGATGCCACACAAAGCGGATCTTGAAGAATGTCTTTATCCTCTGAACTACCGGTAAACCGATAAGAAAATAGTTTTTGAATAAGATGTAATAACTGTTTACATGTCGCTGCTTGTAAACTGTAACGTTTCATAAGAGCCTCGGGCTGCACCATGGCAAGACACAGTTTGCGTATATCACCGATGCCGATCAGCGGCAGATATTTCAAAAGCTCTCCTGTTGATCCACCATCATCGGTTGTACAGACAACGACATTGATGTCGGGAAACACCGCCTTGAGGCCGACATGGGGGTTTTCATACCAATCGGGGTGATGGGGATTGCCGCCGACAACCGTTGAAAGTCCGGTGCCGCCTCCGAACACTACAACACGTACATGATGAGGCTGGAAATTGAGCACCTCGTCGACATGGTGCTCTATATCAGGAGGGAGCGGTCTGTTTGAGGAATGCCGCGTCAACACAGCCTCGATAAGTGTCTCAAGGTGTGCCCCGTTTATTATTTTTTTCATATTTTCTTTACTTAAGGCTATCGTCTCTTGTTCATCAGACGTTGACGTATCGGTCATGTTAGATTACGTCGATTTTTAAACAACTTTCGGTATTAACCTGTCTTTTTTGTTTGCTTCCGAAACGAGGTTATTTCGTTCTCTGTTGCAAATGAATTCTTCACACTATTGGTGACTCGTCCGTGGCGTGGTGGTTCTCATTCCATAGCAAAGACGTTGCCTGAAACACGAAAGCTGAATCTCAATCCATGCTGCCATCGCACATGGGCGAACCTTGAACCTTTCAATCTTTTGTTTTTAACACGAAGAGGCATATTCTTTTTACGTTGCAACGGGATAAAATGAAGCGCATCATATCACAGGTTCAAGCATACGAGAAGATAAAACAGAATGCCCTCTGATGTACCCAAAAAGCAACTTCGTATTTATGTACGTTTTTGACGAATGGTTCATAACGTATAGTCACGGCAGACGAACTGTGTTACTATAGGTTACAAAGTTCATTTGGAGTAGATTATTATATGATTGACAAAACAAAAAAGAAAAAACTTGCCATTCTCAAGGCGCTCCAAGATGCCGACCGCCCTCTCCGAAGCATAGAAATATTTGAAGAGCTTGCCGGTGACGGTCACGAAATCAGCGAACGCACGATCCGTTTCTATATGAGCCATCTGATTCAGGAAGGCCTTGTTGAATACGTAGGCAAGCGCTGCTATCGTATAACCGAACGCGGTTCTCAAGAGTTTGAATCTTCCGCCATTTATGAACGTGTCGGCTTTTTATCCGCCCGTATCGATCAGATGACCTATCGTATGAATTTTGATCTCTCAACCCGAACAGGAACTGTTGTGTTTAACGTTACGGTGGTTGAACCAAAAATCTTGCTCCAATGCCTTAACTCTATTACCAAAGTATATGCCAACGGCTATGCTATGGGCGTGCTTGCCACATTGCTGCCACCCGGTGAACGATGCGGTACAGTTACCATTCCCGAGGGCATGGTTGGCATGGGAACGGTCTGCTCGATTACCCTGAACGGCGTGTTGTTGCATCATGGCATCCCAACTGTATCACGTTTTGGCGGGCTTTTAGAACTGCATGAACGGAAACCAAGACGTTTTGTTGAAATTATCATGTACGACGGCACAAGCATCGATCCGCTTGAAATATTCATTCGAAGCGGGATGACTGATTACCTGGGTGCAATCACTACCGGCACAGGCCGTATCGGTGCAAGTTTTCGTGAGTTCCCCTCTGAAAGCAGGCAACAGGTAGAAGATTTGGCACATCGGCTGCAACATATCGGACTTGGTGGATTTTTGCGTATCGGCAGACCCGGTCAGCCGCTTTTAGATATTCCCGTGAACGAAGGGAGAGTCGGAGCCGTAGTGATCGGTGGTCTCAATCCGGTTGCAATATTAGAGGAATGCGGCGTAAGAGTGTATTCGCGTGCCCTTGCCGGACTCATCGATTTCTCACGGCTTTTTCACTATGAAGAGCTTGAGGACCGGATTAAAGAATTTCTTTAATAGATTGATTTTTCTTTTCTTGTGCTTGCCTAAGAATAGATATTCCAGCATCTTCCAATTCATGTGAGGCGAAGCACGATGGCTTCCACATACTTCCAAAATTTCGGTCTCTGTTCCGGCAATCCGAAATGCCGAATCCAGCTTAGTTTCCATGCGTTATTTCCGGTAAGTACAGCAAGGTCAGAACACATGCGGTCAACGCAGATCCCCGCTGCCTCAAGCGAAATAGTTCTCCGATGCGGCGCTTTGCAGGGACGATGATGAAGACAATACTGTTCTGAACATGCAGAGCACGGTCCGGAACCAAATACAGAGATAACGCTTTCTTTCCCGCATACTTCTTCTATATCCGCTGCAAGAGCGTACAGCACATCAAATTTCCATTTGACGTTCCAACGCTCTTGCAGAAGCGTTGTCTGTAAAACAAGGATATGCGTTGAGCGATGCAGAAGGCGCTGCACCTCCGCGGTTGTAATGGCCTGCGGCGGGCAGCCGGGGAGTCTCCCGTATCCAGGGCATCGATCAAAACGACGATACACCTGCCCTTTTCCGCCGTTGTAAACCGTCCAGTACGGCATACAGCAAAGATTTTGAAATCGCTCATCCGCAATGACAAGCTGTGTCGGAAGCACGCCGACACGAGTAAAAAAACGACCTCCTTCAATGGGATAATTGTGGATATGGGATACCGTAGCAACCTGTTTCAAACGTGGATATCGATCAAACACCTGAAGCGATGCTTCATACAATCGCCTCTTTTGATCCTCTGTATGCCGATGTGCAGCCGGAATGTCCTGTATAATTGAGTCGATGATATGCTTGATGACATAATTTACCGGAAGTCGCTTTTTTTGACAGTGCTTTGCCATGGCAGATATCCCTCGTGATTACAGCTCGCCATGCTCTCTGAAGCTGTAATAGCCATTTTTTCCAATGATGATATGGTCGTGGACATTGATTGACAGTGGTTCAACCGCAGCGATAAGCCGCTGTGTCAAGTCCCGATCCTGTGGCGATGGAACAGGATCGCCGCTGGGATGGTTATGGACAAAAATCAGTGCTTTTGCTTTATGCCGAAGCGAATGTTCCACAATCGTCCGAGGATATATTGCAATATGATCGATGGTTCCCTGCTGCACAACTTCATCTGCGATGACCCTGTTTTTTGTATTGAGATAAATAACGCGAAACTGTTCATGGGCGTTATATGCCATGGCAGCAATACAATATCGGACAAGCGCGTGAGTCGAACTAATGCAATCGGTTTTAAGCATATCTCCGTGCAGATACCGCTCGACACAGTCGCGGATTAACCGCAGGAGAAGTGCTGAATGGATGCCAATACCGGGAATTTTGACCAGCTCTTCAAGGGGAGCGTTGAAAACATCGTTCAAGGTTTTAAACCGCTCGAGCAAAGCTTTGGCAACCGGTTTAACATCTTTTCGGGCAATGGCATAGGTCAGTATAAACTCCAAAACTTCATAATCAAGAAATGGATGAAGACCGTTCTTAAGATAGCGAAGTTTTATGCGCTGCCGGTGTTCGGCATGAGCACAGGTATTTCCCATGGCCAGCATCCCTCCTTTTTATAGGCATTTGTTTCGAGGATATAGCAAGTTCTGTTATTCCTTTCAAGTATCATGTCTCTAATATTTTTGCTAAACCACGATAGCAGATCCGCTGTCATCGAAAACAGCACGTGTCACAAAATTCCGTTAAACGTTCTCTTACAAAGGAAAAGGGACGGAGATTTGATTTGTAGTTGCTTAAAAATCTTTCTATAATTACAACTCATGGAGCAGCAGATATGACTATTCTCGTTCTTGGGGCCGGATCGATCGGGTCAGTATTTGGTGGTTTTTTGGCGCTGGCAGGCCATCGGGTGATATTGGTCGGCCGACAACCCCATATGGATGCAATTGCCCGTTTCGGTCTTCTTATCGACGGCATTTGGGGACGCCATATTGTTACCGAGCGCATAATCGCATTATCGGATGTCCATGATGCTTCAACAGCATCGGTCGATCTCTGCCTGCTAACGGTCAAGTCTTATGACACGGCCAGTGCCGTTCGCATGCTGTGTGATACGTTCTCCGACCCGCCCATCGTTCTTTCATTGCAAAACGGCCTCGGTAATGTTGAAACCATTGAATCATTGGTCGGTAAGCATAAAACCATCGGTGGACGCGTAATATTCGGGGTTGAATACCGAGAACCCGGTCACGTTACCGTAACCGTTGCCGCAGACGTCACCCGGATCGGTTCCCGTTGTGGCACCATACCCCGTCATAAAATAGAACAAATAGCCTCACTTTTGACCCAAGCTGGTATCCCGACCGAAGCAACCGACACCATTGAGCGATATCTTTGGGGAAAAGTACTTTATAACTGTGCGCTGAACCCTCTTGCTACACTCTTAAATGTGCCGTACGGAAAACTCCTATCAAGCGACGCTGCCCGTGAAATCATGCGAGCAATTATTTTCGAAATCTTCGCCGTAGCCAAAAAGCTCAATGTCACCCTTGACTGGGCAGAACCCGAACAGTATGTAGAACTTCTGTTCAACGAACTTATACCGAAAACTTTTGAACACCATCCGTCGATGTTACAGGATGTACTGCGCGGCAAACCGACTGAAATTGACTCACTCAACGGTGCAATTGCCGATCTTGCCGTTAAGGTGGGATGTGACGCACCCTATAATACATTGCTGCGATCATTGATCAAGGCGAAGGAAACATCATGCGTTCGTACAGCGACCAGTACGCATTGATTGACCGTTTTTATATGTATCTTGTTACCGAGCGACGACTGTCCGAACATACAATCGCTGCCTACAGCAGTGATGTGCAGCGCTTCTGCGCGTATCTCGAGCGTCACGGCAAGGCCGTTCCTTCGTGCGGTCAGATCGAGGTGCTCTCATTTTTACACGATCAACTTGCACACAGGCTCTCCTCGCGCTCGATCGCACGAATGTTGTCGAGCATCAGATGCTTATATGATTTCCTTGTCAGTGACGGCGTGCTGCAGCACAACCCGCTGCAGGACGTACAGTCACCACGGCCTGCACAAAAACTTCCGCATGTTCTCGAACATGACGAAATGGAACGGCTGCTTCGCGCTCCTGATATACAAACTCCCCGCGGTATACGCGACAAAGCATTGCTCGAACTCTTATATGCAACCGGTTTGCGCGTTTCTGAACTTGTCAGCCTCACGATTGCACAGGTCAACCTTGAAACAGCCTTTGTGCTCGTGCGGGGGAAGGGCTCAAAAGAACGCGTTGTTCCGATGGGAGATATTGCAGTTACGTGGATCAAACACTACCTTTCGGAAGCCCGTCCCGTTCTTGCATCCTCCCGGCAGAGCCCATATTTATTCATAACCGCTGCCGGGGCCCCCCTCACGCGCCAGGCATTCTGGAAACTGATAAAAAAATATTGCCGTACGGCAGGAATTACTAAAGTCATATCGCCCCATACCATACGCCATTCTTTTGCGACGCATCTCCTTGAAGGAGGCGCAGATCTTCGATCGGTGCAGGCAATGTTAGGGCATGCGGATATTGCAACAACGCAAATCTACACCCATGTGACCGGCCGTTCTTTGAAACGATCACATGAAAAATATCATCCTCGGGGATAATCCCACGCGCGGTGTGTTATGGACATCATTACAACCCACACCAATGCCGATTTTGATGCGCTTGCCTCGATGATTGCCGCCCGGAAGCTGTATCCCGATGCTGTTCTGGTGTTTCCTGGCGGCCAGGAAAAAAACATTCGGGATTTTCTCTTGCGGTCAACGCTGTATGTGTTTGATATTCACCGGGCACGCGATATTTCACTTGATGCGGTACGACGCCTCATTTTGGTTGATATTCGCCAGTCAAGCAGAATCGGAAAATTCGCTTCGCTCTGTTCCTCGAACAATTGCGAAGTGCATGTCTTCGATCACCATCCTCCATCAGCGGATGATATCAAAGCATCCTATGAAATCATCAAACCATATGGCTCGACTACCACCATTATGTGTGAAATTCTTGCCGAACGCAATATTGACCTCACACCTGAAGAGGCAACCGTGATGATGCTCGGCATCTATGAAGATACCGGCAATTTGACTTTTTCCTCAACTACGCACAACGATTTTCAGGCGGCCGCATATCTTCTTTCACATGGCGCAAACCTCAACATCGTAGCGGATATGGCAGTAAAAGAGCTGACTGCCGATCAGGTCGCCATGCTCAACGAACTGATCGAAAATGCAGTGACTTATACGATCAACACAGTCGATATCATGCTGACAAAAGCGACTAGCGAATGGTATCAAGGCGATTTTGCTGTTCTGGTCCACAAGCTGAAGAATATGGAAAACGTAGATGTTCTGTTTGCCCTGGCAGCGATGGATGATCGTGTATATATCGTTGGAAGAAGCAGGATTAAAGAAGTAAATGTCGGTGACGTGCTTGCTGCATTTAACGGCGGCGGCCATGCAACCGCTGCATCGGCAACCGTTCATGCTCGCACGCTTGCCCAGGTAGAGCAGGAACTCCTTTCTGTATTACACAAAAAAATACGACCGATCAGAACGGCACGGGATATTATGACAACACCGGTCAAAACCATTGATGCTGAGACCCCCATTGGAACAGCTGGCGAGGTACTGACCCGCTACAATGTTAATGTTTTACCCGTCATCGATGGCAAACGTCTCGTCGGCCTCATTTCACGCCAAATTGTGGAAAAGGCGAAACATCACGGCCTTGTCACTGCGCCGGTACGTGATTACATGGTATCGGAATTCGCAACAGTTCCCCCGTCCGCCTCCCTGACCGAAGTCACCCAGCAGATCATTGCCGGGAACCAACGTTTTCTTCCGGTGGTATCGGGCAAAAACATTACCGGTGCAATAACCCGAACCGACGTGCTCCGCGCATTACATCTTGATGGCCAAAGTGTTCAGCCGCTGACCGACGTTCACCCCAGCCCGACAAAAAAGACATCGCTGAAAAGTATCCTTGCAGAACGTCTCCCCCGCACTATCCTCATGATGCTCCGCGATCTCGGAAGCACTGCTTCTGAAATGGGATATGCGGCATATGCGGTCGGTGGCTTTGTGAGGGATATTCTGTTGCGGTTTGAAAATTATGATATCGATATAGTCATCGAAGGTGACGGTATTGCTTTTGCGCGGCATTTTGCCCAACGGCATGGGCTTCCGGTAAAGATTTACCGAAAGTTCGGTACCGCCGTCATTACCCAACCCGACGGCAGCAAAATTGATATCGCATCATCCCGGCTTGAATACTATGAACGTCCCGCTGCACTTCCCAAGGTCGAATGGAGCTCCATTAAGCACGACCTTTATCGCAGGGATTTCACCATTAACACATTGGCGATTCGGCTTAACCCGGAGTGTTTTGGCGAACTGATTGATTTTTTCGGTGCCCGCCGTGACCTTAAAGAAAAGACCATCCGGGTGTTGCACAATCTGAGTTTTGTTGAAGACCCATCACGAATTTATCGAGCAGTGAGGTTTGAACAGCGGTTTGATTTCCATATCAGTAAGCTTACCTTACAGCTCATCCATAACGCCATTAAACTTGATCTTCTGCACAATCTCAGCGGAAAACGGACGTTTTCGGAAATTGTTGCCCTCTTGGGAGAAGAAAAAGTGCTCATGGTGATCAAACGACTGCATGAATTGAGACTGCTGCGGTATATTCATCCTGCAATACAGTACGACCAGCAGCTCAAGACACTCCTAAAAAATACCAATGACGTGCTTTCGTGGTTTACATTGCTTTACCTTGACAACACCTGTGAAACATGGTTTGTTTATTTTCTTGCATTGATCGATCGACTGCAGGCCGATGAAGCAATGGCATTGAGTAAAACTTTCTCCCTGAAAAAAAAGTATGCACAGGCAATCGAAACAGCAAAAACCGTCGGCAATACAATCCTGTATCGTATGGCGCAGGCTGTGCGTTTATCGAATGCCGAACTCTACGATATGTTGCATGGCATTCCAGTTGAAGTATGCCTCTTTTTAATGGCAAAAACCAATCGTGCAAAAAGCAAGCAATATTTTTCTCATTATTTTACAAAACTTTCCACTGCGCGCATACATATAACAGGAGAAGATCTGATTCGCTTGGGGATCCCGCCCGGTCGCATATACAAAAGGATTTTGAACAGCGTGTTACAGGAAGTTCTCAACGGCAGGATTCACGGGAAGCAGGAAGAGCTTCAGTTTATCCGCCGAACCTATCTGCAACAGACGCCGTAATATGGATACTACCCTTTTAATTCCCATCCTGCTATTTTCCATTATCGCCCACGAAGTGGCCCACGGATACATTGCATACCGATGCGGTGATCCTACTGCATACTATCAAGGCAGATTAACGCTCAATCCGCTTCGTCATATCGATCCGGTTGGCACGATCATTCTACCGACAATGCTCCTTATCACCAATACACCCTTTTTGATCGGCTGGGCAAAACCGGTACCGGTGAATCCCTACAATCTCCGCAACGGTGACCGTGATCATCTTCTTGTATCAATCGCAGGCGTCGCTGCCAATCTGTGTCTTGCACTTCTTTGCACAATTGTCTACGGTATAACCATAAATCTTTTCGGCTCTCTCCACGGTAACGATGCTGTTGTGCTCCTGTTCAATTACGGCATACGCATAAACGTCATGCTCGCTGTTTTCAATATTATGCCGATTCCGCCACTTGATGGTTCATGGGTACTCTATCATCTACTTCCCAAACCTTTTGCGGCGATCTATCGGCAATTCTTCCCATTCGGTTTTCTCATCCTGATCATACTGCTGGTTACCAATATCCTTCAGCTCATGATACTCCCCGTTCATAACTTTATCATCGGACTGCTGCAATACGTTTTGCAGACCGTCGTTTTATAGCAATGGCACGGCATTATACCGTCAAACTCGACAACTTTGAAGGACCGCTTGATCTGCTGCTGTATCTCGTGCGAAAGAACGAAATCGACATCGAGCATATCCCGATCGTTTCTATCACTCAGCAGTACCTTGAATATCTTGAACTTATGAAAGCACTCAATCTTGATATTGCCGGTGAGTTTTTGGTTATGGCCTCAACACTTCTGTACTTAAAATCTCGTGCTCTCCTCCCCTCGGGCACTGACGAAGATATCGATGAAGAGCAGACAACGCTTGACGACTTGAAGCGACAACTTCTTGAATATCAGCAATACAAGGAAGCTGCACGCCACCTGAAGGAGCAAAACATTCTTGAAAAGGATGTGTTTACTCGGGGAACTCATGATACCATCACACCTGAGGGCAATGAGATGTTATTGCAGGAAGCGAGCCTATTCGACCTCATTGCAGCATTACAAAATGTCTTTAAACGGTCAGGGTTGGGCTCCGATGTCATGGAACTCACCGCCGAAGAAATATCGGTGAAAGATAAGATGCATGAACTGCTTGATCGCCTACAAACCTGCACGGATCATCTCGTTTTTGAAGATCTTTTTCAGCATCAGGCTTCTCGCAGTGAAGTCATTGCAACGTTTCTTGCCTTGCTTGAATTGATCAGACTGCAGGCATTGCGGATTTATCAGAATACTTCGTTTGGAACCATTTATATCTATCCGGTTGCCCCTAATACATATCATGCTTTGACAGAGCAACTCGATGCGATTTCATAGCTGTGAGGAAATATGCGAATTGAAGATCTTATCCCAATCATCGACGCACTCGTCTTTGCCTCTGAAACGCCGTTAAGTGTGCAAAGAATCAAACAGATCCTTGACGAAGAAGCGTCGGATCCTGTTTCGCTTAAAGATATTAAAGAAGCGCTTGATTATTTGAGCCGCGATAATCGCGATCAACAGCGGGGATTCTTTCTGCAGGAAGTTGCCGGAGGATATCAGTACCGAACACGACCGGCGTACGCTCCATGGATCAGACGCTTACGCAAGACTAAGCCGTTTCGTTTGACACAATCGACACTTGAAACTCTTGCCATCATTGCCTATAAACAGCCGATCATTCGGGCGGAAATAGAAAAGATACGTGGAGTTGACAGCGGCGGCGTTTTAAAAAATCTCCTGGAACGCGGGTTGATTAAAATAACCGCTCGAAAAAATATCCCCGGTCGTCCTTTTATGTTTGCCACGACAAACAAATTCCTCGAAGTATTCGGTCTTGAAAAACTTGCCGACCTCCCCCCACTGAAGGATTTCGAAACTTTTAATGAGGGGCAGCTCCCGACTATGCTGCGTGAGCATGCAGGTGAAGAAGTATGTATCGAGGACGATAGTGCCACAGAGCAGACGATATCGGATACTGTCAGCGATGCCGATCTTGCAACCATTGCACACGATCGCGGACTCTCTGATACAGACCCTCTTGATGATATCCTCCCGATACACCATGAGCAGCCACCCACATCTGAAAATACCGATACCAACTAACTCCGCTCATGAAACTGCGACTGCAAAAAATAATCGCTCATGCCGGTGTAGCGTCGCGTCGGGCCGCTGAAAATATGATCCTCAATGGCCGCGTGAGCGTTAACGGGATGGTCGTAACCAAACTGGGCTCATCTGCCGATCCGTACCGCGATCGTATTGAAATCGATGGTATTCCCCTCATAACGCATGTTCGTAACCTCTATATTATGCTCCATAAACCCGCCGGGTTCATTACGTCACTGCATGACCCGTGCGGAAGGCCAACCGTTATTCAATGTCTTGCAAACATCAACGAACGAGTGTTTCCTGTCGGCCGTCTTGATTATGATACCGAAGGACTTTTGATTCTTACCAACGACGGTGACTTTGCGCATCTGCTTTTACATCCCCGTCATGCCTTTAAACGAGTGTATTTGGTGAAGGTGCACGGCAAACCCTCACCACATGACCTTGAGCGCCTTCGAACAGGAATTATCGTTGATGGTGTGATGATGAAAACCGATAGGGTCGACGTCGGACAACAAACAACAAAAAATATGTGGATAAAAGTCGTTCTGACCGAGGGGCGTAATCATCAGATTAAAAAAATGTTTGAAGCGATCGGTTATCGCACCATGCGTATTATTCGAACAGGATTCGGCCCCCTCCAGCTGGGAAATTTGCGGCCTGGAGCATGGCGCCTGCTCACGCGCGACGAGATTCAGAAGGTGCGACGGTCGGCTTTTGCAAAAAAGCCAGATGTTACAATTCGAAGGTAATATAGTATCCATACATTCCGCGCTGCACAAGCACGACAATCGATTCTTGATAAATGTTTTTAAGAATCTGTTCATATAAGTCCCGAACCTCATCGATGCGTATGCCTTGTACCTGGAGCAAAATATCTCCCGGTTTGATACCGATACGTGCGGCCTGACTACCTGATGTTACCTGTTTGATAACAAGACCTGCTGCATTGTGAAGCCCATACTGTCGAGCCAGCTGGGCATTGTTTCTGATAACTTCAATACCAATGTCTTCTTTAACGATCCGCTCGACATACCGCAGGGGTATCTCTGTAGGTATGATTGTTGCGATAAAACGCGTACCATCCCGAAACACCTCGATTTTCATCGTCGAACCCGGTGTATATCGTGCAAGAGCTCTTTTGTATGCGGTCGGGGACTTTAGTCTTTGGTCGCCAACCGAGATGATGATGTCGTTTGGCTTGATACCCCCTATTGCCGCCGGACTTTCAGGAAACACTTCCTCCACACGAACGCCGGCATTCCCTTCGTATCCGTGTTGTGCAGCAAAACCTCGTGCAAGCGGCCCGGCAATTAGACCGATCCATGCTGGCCGTACTTCACCGTATCGCAACAGATCATTGACAATCCGCATAGCAGTATTCACCGGAATGGCAAAACCAATGCCCTGGGCTTCACTGTATATTGCTGTATTAATACCGATCAGCTCTCCGTTGATATTAAGAAGTGGGCCGCCACTGTTGCCTGGATTAATGGATGCATCGGTCTGAATGAAATCTTCATAAGTTTGGCTGTCTGTTTTGATGGAACGATGAAGGGCGCTGACAACCCCTGTTGTCACGGTATGCGAAAGCCCGAATGGATTCCCAATGGCAATGGCGGGCTCCCCGATCAATAAATTATCTGAATCTGCAACCGGCAATACTGTGAAGGTTTCAGCTGCATTAATTTTCAGAATTGCAAGATCACTTTTGTGATCTGCCGCAACAAGCGTTGCGGCATATTCTTTTTCATCACTGGTTGTAACAGTAATCGATGATGCTTTCCTTACGACATGCCAATTAGTGACGACAATCCCCTGCTTATTAATAATAACACCCGATCCTAAATGTGTCCGTACGGTTTCCTGCTGGAACTTATCATACATTCCGTCAAAAAAACGTTCGAAAAAAGGATCAGGTCCGAACGGACCGAATGGATTAGCACGTTCGTACACCTGTTCATAGGTACTTATGCTTACAACCGCATCTTTTGCTTTCTCAACCGCCTGCACGATCAAAGTTCGCCGGTTAAATTCCCCTGCTCCGCAAAGCACATCTTTGGGGTTCATCATGCCAAAGAAATAAACGACAATAATGCAGCATACGATGCAGGAAGTCATCCACTTGTTGGGCCAATGCATGGAAATCATTTTCGTTTAAAAAAATGTTTACAATATAGCATAGGTATAGTAAAAAAACTTAATTTTTACAAATTAAATCTCTGTGCCGATATGGAGAGCGACCCCTATAGTCTTATATAATATCCGGGGGCATGTCACGTACCTGTTCGGTCCCATGACTGCCTCCATAATACAATGCAGGGGAGGCATGATATGAAGAATCCACTGCTGGTACCGGAATTGCGTGATATGCTCGCTTCGAGCAGCTTCGAAGAAATTCGGGATTTTTGTATTTCGACACCTCCCTCCATTGCAGCCGAATTCCTCGGCGCCCTTACCGCACAAGAGCAATGGGATATTCTTTCAAATCTTTCGCCTGAGCTGAGAGGCCTTATCTTTTCTTGTTTTGACGATGACGTCAAATTATCCCTCATCGATCAGCTCAGCGACCGCGATATTGTTGATCTCATCGTACATCTTCCCGATGAAGAACGTGAAAAGTTTTTTAGCATCGTATCGCGCGATAAATTGATTGAATTCAAATCCCTTCTCCATCATGCTGAGGAAAGTAATTTCAAACCGGTCATCGACCATTTGTCGCGTTTTATCCTCGAAGGTGTCCCTGAGGAAGAAGAGCTGACCGCTGAAGAAATTGCGACCGAGATCAGCCATGAAATCGAAGTCTATAAAATTATCGACAGCAGACTTGAGCGCATTCACCGTATCGAAAAAGGGTGCTGGATTAACATCGTTAATCCTTCGCGAGAAAGTTTACCGCTCATCGCACGCCATTTTAACATTCCGCTCGATTTCCTGACGTCTTCCCTTGACATCGACGAAATTGCTCGTGTTCAGACAGAGGACGAGGCGACTCTTATTATCATCAAGATTCCTTATTACGATGCTGAAAATCCTGATGTTATGTACTACACCATTCCGGTAGGTATCATACTATGTAACGGTTCTTTTATGACGGTGTGCGCAAAGGAAACCCCAATTATTCGCGATATAATAACACAAAAAATTCGCCACATCTCAGTAATTCAGGGGCAGAAGCTTATTCTTCACATCATGCTTCGTGCAACCGTGCTCTACCTGCAGTACCTGAAACAGTTGAACAATGCGGCGAACGTCATTCAGAAAAAACTTGAACAGGAGTCCAAAAACAAACAACTCATCAAGCTTCTGAACATCGAAAAAAGTCTCGTCTTTTTCACAACCTCACTAAAGACAAATGCGCTGATGCTTGAACGTCTGCAGCGTCTCCATATCTTGACCATGGACGAAGAAACAGAGAACTTGTTTGAAGACATTGTGATTGAAAGCAAGCAAGCTATTGAAATGGCAAATATTTACAGCGATATCCTTAGCGGTATGATGGATGCCTTTGCGTCGGTTATTTCAAACAACCTAAATATCGTTATGAAAATTTTGACCTCGATTACCATTATTATGACGATCCCCGTTCTTGTCACGAGTTTTTACGGCATGAATGTTCCGCTGCCTTTCCAGGAAAATCCTTATGCAACCATCATTATTATTGTGATCTCAGTGCTCCTGTCATTACTCGCGGTTCTCTATTTTATTAGAAAAAAATGGCTTGTCCCATGATACCATAATGGTGTAGATAAAAAACGTATTACCATTTGCTGCAAACGTTTATGGTATATGAAAGGAGAGAGTGGCATGCGAAAAACAGCACGGTGTCTTATGGCAGGAACACTGGTCGGTTTTCTTTTTTTTGCAGCAGCAGTGTATGTCACCCCCTGTGATGCTGCTACAGCCCATGTGGTATCTCTGCACCGCTCTGATGGATTCTCTCGCGGCATTGTCGTTTCAGGCAATGACACCAAACGAGTTCTTATAGGCTTTACCGACACACCATTTGATGACGGCCTTTTCTTGATTCAGCGCGATAGAAGCGAGGCTATCTTTCAGATTCTTCATGACGGCAACGTTTCTCTGATCTCAGGGCAACAAATCGATCTTCGGTATATACTTTGTATCGTCGATGCTGTCCTCGCATTTGTCGACGATGCAAAGTCCTGCACACAGGACGATAAGATTTGCATTGCGCGGGCAATCCTCGGTTTAGTTATCAAAATCCTGAACTGCAGCGAACCAGCAACAACACTGTAAGTATTTATTCTTTCCCGAATATTTTTTGGATACCGCGGAGTATAGTGTTTACCGTACTGCCAGGGTAATGGAGTCGGCACTGATCGTTCGGTGCTGTTCCTCTCAGAAAAACTTCACGGACAATTGCATTGCAGTCGGGTCCTGCACGTGTACCGCTGGTACTGCATATATTCATTTCTTCAATACCTTCCGGAACCTGGTACCAATTTCCTGAAAGATAATGCCGGATCTTTTTCATAAACTGAATCCATATCGGGACGGCAGCCTCTGCTCCGGTACATCCGGTTGGCGTTCCGTCGTCAAATCCCACCCATACAAGGCAGACGAGTTCAGGGGTATAACCGACATACCATGCGTCTCTCCCTTCATTGGTTGTGCCGGTTTTCCCTGCAACCGGCAGCACAATGCCCTGCTCGATCACAGCGCGTGCCGTACCGTCAGTTACAACACTACGCAGCAGTGAATTCATCATATATGCTTTTTCTGGCGAAAAGATGTGCCGACCACGGTGCATCTGTTTCATCAGAACCTTCCCATCCTGATCAACAACTTTTTTAAGTGCATGCAATTCCTGGAGGATACCGCCAGATGCAAAAACGCAGTATGCACGCACTAGTTCCAGTGGGATAACCTCAGCGCTCCCGATTGCAATCGAAGGATATGGTGGAAGCGGTGTTGTAAAACCAAAAAGCCGTGACGTTTTGATAATTTCCGAGATCCCTATCTGTTGGGCAAGATGAATAATGCATAAGTTGACCGATCGAGCAAGTGCCATACGCAGGCTGAGTTCATGCTCGTCTACGGGTTCATAGTTACGCGGTGTCCATTGTCGCCCGTTGATGACAGATGCTATTGGTCGATTCGGAAGTCGTGATGCAGGAGTAAAACGGTCAAGCGCACTAGCAACAACAAACGGCTTAAACATACTCCCTGGTTGCCTTCGTGCCTGCGTTATACGGTTAAATTGACTCTCAGCATACGACCGTCCACCGACAAGTGCACGAATACCTCCGGTGTTTGGATCCACCGCGACAATTGCGCCTTGGAGCCTGTCTTTAGTACCGGCTCGGCGAAGTTTTGGATATTTCCGTTCAAGCTGTTCAAGTCCTTCGAGCAGCGTCTGTTCAGCCGCGCACTGTAAATCTATATCAAGCGTTGTATAGAGTGACATGCCCATACTCGCAAGCATATCCCCAGTATATTGGTTTTTGATTTGCTGATAAAGATAATCACAAAAGTACGGTGCTTTGTTACGAATTGCAGCAGGTCGAGAAAGCACGATATCGCTTGCGATAGTCTCGCGCAGCTCTTGTTCGGAAATAAATCCGCAGGTATACATGGCTTTGAGGACAGCATCCCGCCGCATGCGACACCGTTCAGGTGATTGTAAAGGATTATAGGTATGCGGCGCTTTAATCAGCCCTGCAATGAGAGCGCTCTCAGGCAATGTCAGATGCAATGGATGTTTTCCAAAATAATAATGTGATGCTTCCCAAATGCCGCAAATCGATTGTGACCCCCTTTGCCCAAGATAGATTTCGTTGATATACAGTTCGAGAATATCGTTTTTGGTATAGCGCTGCTCGATCATGACTGCCATGACCGCCTCGGTCATCTTCCGGAGCAGGCTTTTTTCATGGGTTAAGAAACAATTTTTTACAAGCTGCTGGGTTATCGTCGATCCACCCTGTTCAATAGACCCATGCAGCAGATTGACAATGAGCGCCCGAAGCATGCTCATAAGGTCGATTCCAGGATGCTTGTAAAAATGGCGGTCCTCAGCGGCAATAACAGCGTCAAGAAAGTACTTGGAAACGTTATGTAGCGTTACCGGCTGCCTCCTCTCGCCTGTTACACCGGTGTATTGAGTTATCTCCTCCGGCTCAATTTCTAAAGAGGCAAGATGCTGAAAGGTTACCGGATTGATAAGCGCCTGCAGGGTGTTCTTGTAAAATGCAACAATAACCGCAGATCCTGAATCGGTATTATTCGGTGGGGATGCTGCGCGCAAGACGACTTCAATACGGTCTTTTCCTTTGCGGTACTCACCCGGATGTTTCGGTGGTGACGTGACCGCACGATATCCAAGACGCACTAATTTTTCTTCTAATTGCGATGGTCCCATTGTCTGACCGGGACGCAATATGGTACTATCAGTATAAATTTTTGATGGGACATCCCAGATGCGCCGTGAAAACCTATCCTCGATTTTTAAAAACAAACTGAGACAAAAACAGCTTATGACAATGCACATTATACAAACTGCAGTAAGCATAAGGCGGAGCAGAAAAGCCATGCGTTGACCGGGCCGCATGGTGCTTTTAATGACCTTGTTTTTCTTGCGTTTCACGGTGTGTTTCTTAGTACCTATAGGAAACTATAATGTGGGGATGTTCATTGGCAGCATGTTTTTTAAAAAGTGCTTAATAGAAAGCTTTGCTGTTCCGAACATAAAGACGGCATTCATGCCGTATCTGATAGGATCGGATCGGCAACAACGTCGGCATTGCCCTTGATCCTCTATGAATATACAATATTTAAAAAATATCATACTCGACAAGGTGAATGCAATTCCGACAGTTCCCCATATCATCCGACGGCTCATCCCTATGCTCCATGATGAAAACACTCCTCTGCATGAAGTGGAACAGATTATCTCCATGGACATCGCGATTTCAACACGCCTCCTCAAAGTTGCAAATTCTGCATACTACGGTTTTATGAAACAGGTAACAACCGTACGACAGGCACTGAGCGTGTTAGGAATGCGTCAGGTGAAAAGTCTTGCCCTTGGCATTTCGGTCCTTGAAAGTATGAAACAGCTCAGCGGGCGGCAAACACTTGACTATCGCGATCTGTGGCTGCATTCAATCGGCTGTGCAATGGCAGCGACATTGTTATGTGATGTGTGCAATATCCCTGTCAAAGATACCGCTTTTACTGCTGCCATCCTCCATGACATGGGGAAAATCCCACTTAACGGTCTTTTCCCCGATGATTATGCACAGGTCATTGTGCTCCGCGATCAAAACCGAAGCCTTGCTGATGCCGAATCCGAAATTTTCGGCATTGACCACGGCGATGTTGCAGGTTGGCTCTGTGATCTTTGGAAATTTCCAACTCTGCTTACCGATCCGATACGCAACCATCATAAAACTCTCTCACTTGCAGATAGTCCTTCCGTGATGACTGGGATCGTTTGCCTTGCCGACTATCTGAGCAGAGCAGCTGATATCGGATGCGGCGGAAATAATCACGACACTGCCATTCCATATCCTGTGTGTGCACTGCTGCACCTTAACCCCGAACGGCTTTCTGAATTGCGGAATAGGCTTACAACAAAAAAACAACAGGCTACGTCATTTGTTGACGCCACCCTGTAAAGGAAATATTGTTTTATGCCCCGATCACGTAAAACATCACCAGCGCGTGATCACAACCTAGTAAAGGCATATGAAGAAGCGCTGCGCGATGCAAGCTGTCAGCTTGAGGAAAAAATTCAGGAGCTCTCTCTCCTTCGCCGCATCGCCGATATCACAGGATCAATTTATGATCTGAATCTATTCTGCCGCTGCCTTGTGGATCTTGTGATTGAAGAAACCAATGCTATGAACTGTTCGCTTTTTCTTGCCGACCAAAACGAATGCCGTCTGTATTTGAAAGCAGCACGGGGAAGGAATGACGACGGTTCATTGTACGATTGTGATATCACCGGTGAAGCGTCTTTTGACATCGGGCAAGGCGTTGCAGGTCGCGTTGCGCTGCTCAAGGATAGTATTCTGATAGCAGACACCTCTGCCGATGCCCGATTTGAGCTGCGCTATACTCGAGATCCAATTGGATCACTTCTGTGCGTTCCGTTGCTGTTTGAAAACATTGTTATTGGAGTTATCAACCTCAGCCATCCTAGCCGCCACTTTTTCACCGAAAACAGCCGTCGCTTGATGCATATTGCGTGCAACATGGGAGGGAAAATCATTGGAAGCGCACTTCGCCATTTGCAAAGCGAGCATCGTTTCAGGGCAATGTTTGAAGGTGTGCCATTTGCCATTATCATTATCGACACGACAAACGACAAGATCATCGACTGTAACCCGTTTACCGAGCAGTGCCTTGGATATAGTAAAGATGAGCTACTGCAATGTGTTTCGATTCTGGATATCATCGCTCCGAATCAGCGGAGCATGCTTGCCCAAATAAAACATTCTCACAATGAATCGTCAGTGCATGAGCTATCGTTTCTTAAAAAAAACGGCGATGTCTGCATCTGTGAAGTAACTATGGGGCGGCTCATCTTTGAAAACAAACCCATGTTTCGCCTCAGCGCAATCGATATTTCTGAAAAAAAGATGTTTGAAAAAAAACTCTATCAGATGGAGAAGCTAAAATCCCTTGGTGAGCTTGCAAGCGGGGTTGCCCATGATGTCAATAACATGCTCTCGGCTATCATCGGGCGTGTCGAGCTCGCAACTTCCTGTATCGATACGTTGAAACGCAGCCATAATGATACAGCACTTGATGCCCTGCTCCGTCATCTTGCTGTCATCGACCGCGCTGCTCATGACGGTGCCGAAACCGTACGTAGAATTCAAAACTTTTCCCGTATGGAGCAGCCTGTGCAATATGACACCCCTGTCGATATTGCTGACGTCATCCATGACGCCATCGAATTCACGCGAATTCGATGGCAAGATCAAGCAGCATCACGCGGATGTACCGTGGCACTCCATACCACCATCGGAGAACTGAAACCCGTTATCGGCAATGCTGCAGAGTTGCGTGAAGTGCTGGTCAACCTTATTAACAATGCCATTGACGCTATGCCAAATGGCGGCGATATATATATTGATGCGACACTGATTGATGACAGCGTTCAAATCAGTGTTACTGATACCGGTCCCGGTATCCCAGAAAGTATCCGCGATCGACTATTTGATCCATTTTTCACCACAAAAGATATCGGTTCGACTGGGCTCGGTCTGAGCATTTCCTACGGCATCATCAAGCGGCATCATGGAATGCTCGAGGTCACAAGCCCCCCAGGTTCCGGTGCACGGTTTTGTATTACGCTGCCGATTGCAACGGCTGATACTCCCGTGCCACCTCCCACTGAGCAGGTATCGATACCAACCCGAAAACGAATCCTGCTTATTGAAGATGATCCCCATGTAAATGAGACGCTCGTCGAAATGCTTTCCTCAGCAGGGCATAATGTTGTATGCGCACAAAATGGCCATGAAGGCATTAAAAGGTTTGCCGACGCGTTATACGACGTCGTAATTACCGACCTCGGGATGCCCGGGATGAACGGTTTTGAACTTTCCCGTCGTATAAAAGAGCGCCGCCCTCAACAACCGGTTATCCTTATAACCGGATGGGAACTTGCGTTGACCCCGGAGGAATTAAAGTCACGGGGCGTCGATCAGATCATCACCAAGCCGTTTCAGCTGCAACAGATCCTTACACTCCTTTCACACATATCCCCAACCCATGAAAATAATTGTTAGCGTTTCTCTGTTTCACATTGACATGCAGAGAATGTCTGTTCTATAACGTCGCTACAGAGAATGCGGGTCTATGATGTTTAAGGAACGACAAACTATAGTCGCGTACGGGAGACGGATGCTCAGTGTCGGTCTCACCGTCGGCACCGGGGGCAATCTTTCTATCCGTTGTAGCGACAAACTCATTGCAATTAGCCCAAGCGGCGTTCCCTATGAAACGATGCGGCCGTCCGATGTCCCTGTTGTCGATATTTCCGGTCATGCTGTCCTTGGAAAAAAGAAACCATCCAGCGAGCTTCCGATGCATCTTGCCGTTTATCAGCATCGCCAAGACATCAATGCGCTGGTTCATACGCATTCTCGCTATGCCACCGCCCTGTCCTGTGCGCGAATGGATTTGCCGCCTATACATTATACAATTGGGTTTGCGGGTTCTTCAGTCCGTTGCGCTCCGTATGCTCTGTACGGCACTGCTGAGCTTGCCGAACATGCTGTTACGTTCATGGGCAACGGCAAAGCTGTGTTGCTCGCCAACCATGGTGTGCTTGCAGGTGGTGCGACCCTTGGCGAAGCATTCATGATCGCCCAAGTTGTTGAATATTGCGCCGAACTTTTCTGTCTTTCCCGTGTCATTGGTACCCCACACTGTTTGTCTGCAAAAGAAATGCAACGAGTGATTCGGAACCTCACGGAATATGGTCAACCTAACGGCTCATGATCTTTTTTGACTTTCCTGGCGATAGCTGTTGTATCAGAGAGATATGAATGAATATATACTTGGTATATGGGATGGACATGATGCAGGCGCAGCGCTGCTCTATGGAAATCAAGTGTTGTGCGCCATTAATGAAGAACGCCTGAGCAGACGAAAACTTGAAGTTCAATTTCCCTATCGGGCTATCACAGCCTGCCTTGCGTACGCACGCATTGCCCCGGAGGATATCAGCGCTGTTGCGGTATCAACCTACGATCCGGCTAAAACTCTTGCCCGCCTCTTTCCAGCAACAAAAGAAGAGTATTATTTAATTAGGCGCAGAAAGAAGCGGCCCGGTCTCTTAACCGCTCTGAAGAAAAGGCTTAAATATAAACTCACGGAGCTTCGCGGAAACACCCTTTCTATGCGGGTGAGTCTCTTTGCAATAAGACATCAGCTCCGGCAACTTGGTATTACGACTCCAGAGATTGTCTTTGTTGATCATCATCGCTGCCACGCTACAACAGCGGCTTTTTTCTGCGGGCATCCTTCATGTCTTGTCATAACACTTGATGGCATTGGTGACGGGCTTTCGGGCTCTGTATGCACTGTACGGGATGGTGTCATCTCAATCATAGCTGAGCTTTCGGGGAAACATTCGTTAGGTATCTTTTTTGAGCATGTAACCAATCTGCTCAATATGCGCGAACTTGAAGATGAAGGCAAAGTCATGGCACTGGCAAACTACGCCTATCCGGTACCTGATCATGAAAATCCCCTTTTAGATCTTATAAACGTTGATGGCATAACCATTCACAACCGATATGGATCCCTTCGGCTGTATGACGAGCTTAAAAAACTGTTATGGCGGTATCCCTCAGAACAATTTGCCTATATGGCACAGCGGACATTAGAAATAAAAATAGCTGAGCTTGTTGCCAATGCAATGCGCCTCACCAATGTTACAGATGTAGCGCTTGCTGGAGGCATTTTTTCAAACATAAAGGTTAATATGCGACTGCGACACCTCCCGGGTGTAAAATCTTGTTTTGTATTTCCCCATATGGGCGATGGGGGGCTTGCACTGGGCGCTGCCGCATGGGTAAACTATTTAAGAAACGCTATCGTTGCATATCCCCTGCACGATGTATTCTGGGGGCTCGATTATCCGCCTGAGGAGCTTGAACAGGTCGCTCGTTCTTCAGGGTTCCGCTTTCAATATTGCGATACTCCGGCGCAGAAAGCTGCCGAACTTATTGCACAAGGGAATATTGTATTTTGGTTTCAGGGTAGAATGGAATACGGTCCCCGCGCACTGGGCAATCGAAGCATACTGGCGCTTCCCGGGTCACGCACGATTAAAGATACGCTCAATCTGCAGCTCAAGATGCGTGTATGGTATCAGCCGTTTTGTCCTTCAATGCTCGATGAGGAAGCGGTGCGTTTACTTCAAGATGCGGATGGCGAACCGAATCGTTTCATGACGATGGGGTACATGGTTCGGGAAAAGCAACGGGAATGTCTTGAAGGCGTTATCGGTATCGACGGTAGCTGCAGACCCCAGATGGTCGGCACTGAAACGCCACTGTTCAGAAGCCTGTTATACGCCCTCCGTGACAGAACGGGGTTCGGTGTTGTTCTCAATACGAGTTTTAACATACACGGCGAGCCGCTTGTCTGCTCTCCGAGCGACGCATTGCGAACGTTTTCTATGACTGGTAACCAATATTTGTTCCTAGGGAATTATCTGATTCAACAAAAGACATAACGATATGTCACAACGATCAAAGACAATAGTCCAAATTGTCACGAGCAGCATTCTCAGTGGTGGCGCGCTTATCGTGCTCTGCGCATGGTGCCTGAAGTATAGCGACTGGCAGATCCGTGAACACCTTAAAGTAATCTCACCACTGTTTCTCGAACTGATATTCATCGGCATTGTGTGCACCGTCGGCGCTGCACTTATGATATTCGTCCAGCAACATTCCGTGCGTTCCCTGCTGGCATCATGGTCGTCACCGACAACTGTGGCGCTTGGTGGAATACTTATTGGCGTCTGCTGTTTTCTGATTTGGGTCGTTCCACGAGATCATCGGATTTATTATGATGAAGATATCTATGAAAATGTAGCCCAGAATATTGCTCTAACAAAGGGAGGGGGACTGCGACATGATGACAATTTTTCCCGCTTCTTTCCCGGGTTAACAACCCGTTTTATCGGTAGCGCCGGAATGTGCAATGAGGGCAGAAACCAGTACGGCGAATACACCTGTTATCGCCTCGAATATAATAAGGAACCAAATGCATGGCCGCACCTGCTCAGTGTGGTCTACCGTATAGCAGGCGTTAACGAACCGATTTCATTCCTCACAACCAATATTCTTTTTCTGGTTTCGATTCTGATTGTATATTGGATTGGAGTGCTCATGTTTAGGAGCAGACCGGCAGGCCTCTATGCTGCATTTATGTATGCCCTGACACCTGAAGTACTTATATGGTCAAACACAGTCGCAGCCGAACCGGCAGCTGCAACATGGGCTGCGGTATCAGTATTGAGTGCCCTCTTGTTCGTTCGTTTCCGGCAGAATATTCTTCTCTTCTTATATGTACTTATAACCGCTTATGCAATTCAGTTCAGGCCTGAATCGATCATGATCTGCATTGTGACATGCTTATTGTTTGCCCTTGAAGCCCCGGCAGAATTTCGAAAACTGCGCCTTTATGTGGCCTTTTCTTTCTTGTTTGCCCTAATCGTGCCGCATTGTGCGCATTTGTTTGCAGTGCGTTCGATGACGTGGGGAGCAACCGGCCCGAAATTCTCTTTTGATTTCTTTTTATCGGGTAATTTTAGAGTTAATTCCCTTTTCTATCTTCTGAACCTCCGATTCCCTCTTCTGTTCACCGTTCTTTTCTTCCTTGGGCTGTTTTTGAAAAGCACCGATACCTCAAGCCATAATATAAAGCCAAAATTCGTCATTGTTGTGTGGTTCATCCTTTTCTGGGGAATATTTTTATTCTTTTATGCCGGCAGTTATAATTATGGTGCGGATGTCAGATTTTCCGTGCTTTCAGCTATTCCTCTTGCATTGCTGGCAGGTAATGGTGCTAATGCCATTAATTCAATCATTGCCCGCCGTATTCCTCGGGACATCGGCCACTGTATCATTGCGTTGCTCATCCTCGGAACATTTATTTCTTTTATGCCGTTTGTACGAGCAATTTCACAAGAGGCATGGGCTGCACGAGCCGATCACCGCTATGCACAAGAAATGCTTCCCCTTATTCCTGACAATGCAGTGGTACTTACTCACAATCCCAACATGTTCCTTGTCTGGGGGAAAAATGCAGCGCAGGCCTCATTGGCAACTGAGCAGAAAGCCTATTTCAGCGGTTTTTTTAATCGTTATTCCGGCGGTATTTTTTTCCACTATAATTTTTGGTGTAATGTTAACGACCCGTTGCAAAATTCCTTCTGCAAAAATATCCTCTCCTGGTACCAATGCACACCGATTGCAACGTTTCGAGAGCAAAATCAGGAATTTGCCCTCTATCGGGTAGAACGAAAATAGATGTGTTTGATATTTCAAAAGAAAGCTCGGGCTGAAGCAAGAGGTGCTACGTTCGTGTCTGCTGAAAAATTCTAAAAGCATGCACAATAATTTCCGTTGCCTCTGCAATATCAAATCTGTCGGTATTAATGCCTAAATCAAACTGATCGTGGTATTCTTTTATATTTAATTTTCGCGCAAGATCTTTCATAAAGGCTTCGCGTTGACGGTCATTTTCCTTGATGCGTTGCTCTGCGGTTTTTCGGTCAAGATGTTCAAACCGCATCATATTATTCACTCGTGTTTCAAACGAAGCCTTAATACGAACGCGAAAAGAATCGGGGAGGAGCAGATGGGAACCTCTACCGATGATAACCGCATCGTTTTGCGCAATAACGAATATTGCTTTCGGCAATAAATGCAAATACGTATGTTTAGCAACCTGTCCAAAAAGATCACTAACCAGAGCATCAATAACGCCTTGGGTATTTTCATCAAGTGCCTCAAACATCCGTGCCGTATATTCACCACCTGCTTGGCTGGCAAGCACATCGAGAATCTCCTTTCCCCATACTGTGCATCCAAGTCGGGCACCGACTGCCTCGGCTATTTTTCTGCCGCCGGTCCCAAGCTGTCGGGATATAGTAATAATTTTTTTATGCCTGGTACTGGGTATTTCTGTTTTTTTCTTTATTTCTGCGGCATATTGTGCAACAGCTTTATTGATAAGTCTTTTGGGAACCTCAATATCCATACGAGTTCTCCTTGCATGAAAAAAGATATGCTACAGCTATTTAGTTCTTGTCACTATAAAAGAAAATACCCTTCAAATGCAATAAAAAGGTGTCAGTTCAGTTTTTGTTTGATCACGATAGATTTATATTTTTCCCCATACTGGAATATTCGACCGGGACAGCTCCAAAAATGCTGTTCCGATGGGCCATATTGTGTATTGATGCGTGAAGATCGCGCAGGGTAGAGAACAAGAAATGAGCGCCAGAGGTTTTTAAAATGTCCAAAATTCTTTGAGGAGCATTACCTCAATGGAATCGCATACGTTTTTGGGTAGTTCGGGAGACGCTGTTTGTAATGACTGCAAATAAATATTGCTCCTCTCAACACCACATACTTCTACCAAATACGACATGATAACTTTTGCAAGCTGAACAACATGTGATGAAGACTCATCTTGCAACCGTATGCCAATTACGATCCTGGTTGTGCCATCGCTTTTATAGAGAGTGCCTATTCTTTGCAGATCCGCTTTCTTTTCTTCATTCAATGGTCCATGGAACTGTGTTAGTGGAACTGATGTTTTGATGATAATTTTTTCTTCATTATGCTTCATGCGCGATTTACTATCTTCTAATTGGTAAAGAGGCAGGGAAAGCGTAATATCTGAAGGGGCACGACCGTTATTGGCTTCTGCAAGAGAGACAAGCCGCGTAGCTCTTGTCTCCTTCGCTGATTGTAAAGATGATAACATTGTTTTTAATGTTTGAGAATTAAGCGACAATAATACAAGGCAACATATAAGCAGGATTGCAAAAAGATCAGCAAGGGTGATAAGCCACGGTGTATTATCATCAAATTCCGTAACGAATTTTCGACCGTTTAAAAAGGATGCGGTTGTCTGTTGTCCTAATGAATGCATAGCGTTGTCTGCTGAATGATATGCCCTTACTGATTATGCGCTATCTTTAAATGCATACCAGCTTTTTTCTCGTGCAAATAACGTTCATGTTGATGCCGGGGCATAATTGTTGTTAGCCGTTGTTCGATCACAACTGAGTATTCACGTTGCTGTATACAGTGCAAAGCTTCAATAACGAACTGGTACATGATTGCGTCATCTGCGGCATTTTCCTTGAGCTTGTTCTCGAGTGGCAATAAAATAAGATTTGCCGTCAACACCCCATATAATGTTGTCAAAAGTGCAAGCGACATTGCGCTCCCGATATTTTTTGGATTCGTCAGTTGTGGAAATACCATCATCAAACCGATAATCGTTCCTGCCAGTCCAAATGCAGGTGCAAACTTTGCCATAGCGTGAATGATCCGCTGCGCACTTTCATTTTCCATACCGTCATATAGAAATTCTTTTTCGATCGATGACTGTATGTGTTCCCAGGGACTGTTATCAGCAATAAGTTGTATACCGAGTTTTAAGTAAGGGTTTTTACAAGTATTGGCTGATGCTTCGAGCGCCTTAAATCCACCTCTTTTGTAATCTCGTGCTATATGAATGACGTGATGTATTAATGTGGCATAATCAATATGTTTGAAAAAATATGTTTTTCGTATAACGGAAACCACTGTCCTAATTTTTTCCATAGAAAATGAAATACAGGTAGCAAGAAGTGTCCCGCCAAGAACAAATGCCAAACTTAGTATATTTGATAGAATCGCATGATAGTTATCCTGCAGTGATAATGAAAAGAAGGTTACAACAAGAAACGATACTCCGAAAATTATTGCTTTCATGATATACCCCATTTGTGGTTTAACATTTTATAATGCAGGAAATGAGCCAAAGGAGACAAGATGAATGAAAAGGCGGAAAAAGAAAGGAAAAAAATTGCTCCTAGCTATGTGTAAAAACTAATAGATAAGTTAATACGCTATGTTACAACTTATAATGCAAAAATAATCTTGGCTTTTTTTAAGGCAGATAAACATTAAAATTTAAGTGATAACAAGAAATTGATATAAAAAATGCTTTACTAGGAAAACATTTCCTCATTTTTATAGCAATCACACTATAAAAATTAATTTCCGATATTTTTTTGAACAGCACTCTACGTTATTTATCAGTTGGCGGCTGTCCTGTTTATGTAGTACCTTTGATTCGCTCGATTTCTTCATCAGGTATGTCTACGTTTGAATAAACTTTCTGCACATCATCAGATTCCTCAAGCATGTCAAGAAGCTTTAAAACCTGTTCTGCCTCCTTTCCGGTAACGCGAACAGTATTTTGAGGTATCATACTGAGTTCGGCGACAATATATTTTGGTATATCGTTTCTTCTTTCTATTGCCTCCTTAACACTATAAAAGCTTTTCGGATCTGTAGTAATAACCAAGTTATTACCATCTTCAGTCATATCCTCTGCACCAGCTTCAAGGGCTATTTCCATTAGTTTATCTTCCTCAATAGTACCCTTTTCGTAAACAATCGTTCCCTTTTTGCTAAACAGTCGCGCAACAGATCCAGGATTGCCTAGGTTTCCTCCGTGCTTTGTAAAAATATGCCTAACTTCAGCCGCCGTCCTGTTTTTGTTGTCAGTCATAGCGTCAACCATAATTGCAACCCCACCTGGACCAAATCCCTCGTAGGTTATCTCTTCGTACGATCCTCCGTCTATTTCACCCACTCCCTTTTTTATTGCACGCTCGATATTCTCTTTAGGCATGTTTTCTGCTTTTGCTTCAAGTATTGCCGCGCGTAAACGGGGATTTGCATCTGGATTACCGCCACCAAGTCGCGCTGCAACAGTAATTTCCTTAATAAGTTTTGTAAAAATTTTCCCCCGTTTTGCATCAGCAGCCCCCTTTTTACGTTTAATGGTACTCCATTTTGAATGTCCGGACATTGTTATGCTCCATGTTTTTGTTTTCTTCTTATTAGCTGTGTTATAGACAAAAAAGGCCTGCAAGTGTGCAGGCCTTTAAAATTTATTTCGGCGATGTCCTACTCTCCCACCCAGTTGCCCGGGCAGTACCATCGGCGCTATAGAGCTTAACGGTCGAGTTCGGAATGGGATCGAGTGTTTCCTCTATGCTATAATCACCGAAAAATTTTACATATGGAAGGTAATGCTCTAATTAAAAAGCTTGAAATAAAAATATAGTCAAGCCGCACGACCGATTAGTACTGGTAAGCTGAGTTCGTTACCGAACTTACACATCCAGCCTATCAACCTAGTAGTCTACTAGGGGTCTTTAGTCCGACCGAAGTCGGAAGGGATATCTTATCTTGAGGTTGGCTTCCCACTTAGATGCTTTCAGTGGTTATCCATTCCGAACATAGCTACCCAGCCGTGCTTCTGGCGAAACAACTGGTACACTAGAGGTTCGTCCATCCCGGTCCTCTCGTACTAGGGACAGCTCCTCTCAAATATCCTACGCCCGCAGCAGATAGGGACCGAACTGTCTCACGACGTTCTAAACCCAGCTCACGTACCGCTTTAATTGGCGAACAGCCAAACCCTTGGGACCTTGTTCAGCCCCAGGATGCGATGAGCCGACATCGAGGTGCCAAACCTCCCCGTCGATGTGGACTCTTGGGGGAGATAAGCCTGTTATCCCCGGAGTACCTTTTATCCGTTGAGCGATGGCCCTTCCATACGGAACCACCGGATCACTAAGACCTGCTTTCGCACCTGCTCGAGATGTCTCTCTCGCAGTCAAGCTCCCTTTTGCCTTTGCACTCTACGGCTGGTTTCCAATCAGCCTGAGGGAACCTTCGCGCGCCTCCGTTACTCTTTAGGAGGCGACCGCCCCAGTCAAACTACCCACCAGACAGTGTCCCTGACCCGGATGACGGGTCCAGGTTAGAATCTCAGAATAATCAGGGTGGTATTTCAAGGACGGCTCCATGCAGACTAGCGTCCACACTTCACAGCCTCCCACCTATCCTACACAGACCATCCCAAAACTCACTGTCAAGTTGTAGTAAAGGTTCACGGGGTCTTTCCGTCTAACTGCGGGTAAACGGTATCTTCACCGCTGCTATAATTTCGCTGAGCCTCTCGTCGAGACAGCGCGGAAGTCGTTACGCCATTCGTGCAGGTCGGAACTTACCCGACAAGGAATTTCGCTACCTTAGGACCGTTATAGTTACGGCCGCCGTTTACTGGGGCTTCGGTTCAGAGCTTCTTCTTGCGAATAACTCCTCCCCTTAACCTTCCAGCACCGGGCAGGCGTCAGTCCCTATACATCGTCTTACGACTTTGCAGAGACCTGTGTTTTTAGTAAACAGTCGCTACCGCCCTTTCACTGCGACCTCTTCACGCTCCGCGGGCGAACCGCATCACGCTAATGAGGCACTCCTTTTCCCGAAGTTACGGAGTTAAGTTGCAGAGTTCCTTAACGAGAGTTCTCTCAAGCGCCTTAGGATTTTCACCCTGCCTACCTGTGTCGGTTTGCGGTACAGTCACCAGAAAGACTCCCTACGAGGTTTTTCTTGATAGCATGGGATAAGCCAGTTTGTGTCGCAAAGCGACTCCTCATCACCTCTCGGTGTTTATTATGAGAAAACGGATTTGCCTGTCTTCTCCACCTACGGGTTTGAACCGGGACGTCCAGCACCCGGATGGCCTACCCTTCTATGTCACCCCTTCAGTCAAACGTCTTTCTGGTGGTACGGTAATATTAACCTGTTGTCCATCACCTACGCTTCTCAGCCTCGGCTTAGGTACTGACTAACCCTGGGCGGATTAACCTTCCCCAGGAACCCTTAGGCTTTCGGCGAGCAGGTTTCTCACCTGCTTTATCGCTACTCATGTCCGCATAATCACTTCCAGTACCTCAACAGGTCCTTCCGGTCCTGCTTCGACGGAACTGGAACGCTCCCCTACCCCTCCCGCGTTAGCGAGAAGCCACAGCTTCGGTTATCTGCTTAAGCCCCGATAAATTTTAGGCGCGGACACACTTGACCAGTGAGCTGTTACGCTTTCTTTAAAGGATGGCTGCTTCTAAGCCAACCTCCTGGCTGTCTGTGCGTCTCCACTTCCTTTACCACTTAGCAGATATTTGGGACCTTAGCTGGTGGTCTGGGCTGTTTCCCTCTCGTCCACGGAACTTATCTCCCGTAGACTGACTCCTGCAATTCAGACAAACGGCATTCGTAGTTTGCCTGGGTTTGGTAATCCTTTAAGACCCCTAGCCCAAACAGAGCTCTACCTCCGCTGCCCAGTTGCAAGGCTATACCAAAATATATTTCGGGGAGAACCAGCTATCTCTGAGTTTGATTAGCCTTTCACTCCTACCCACAGCTCATCCAAGCGGTTTTCAACCCACACTGGTTCGGGCCTCCATCCCGTTTTACCGAGACTTCACCCTGGCCATGGGTAGATCACTCAGTTTCGGGTCTACTCAATGCAACTAAACGCCCTATTCAGACTCGCTTTCGCTACGGCTCCACCTTACGGCTTAACCTTGCTGCATTGAGTAACTCGCGGACTCATTATGCAAAAGGCACGCAGTCACCCTGTATATATGCAAGCATATATACATAGGGCTTCTACTGCTTGTAGGCATACGGTTTCAGGTTCTTTTTCACTCCCCGACAGGGGTTCTTTTCACCTTTCCCTCACGGTACTTGTGCACTATCGGTCGTTACTGAGTATTTAGCCTTAGAAGATGGTCCTCCCGGATTCCTACAGGGTTTCACGTGTCCCGTAGTACTTGGGGATTTTGTTCAGGAAGGGTAATCTATTTTATCTACAGGGCTATCACCTTCTCTGGCCCGCGTTTCCACACGGTTCGACTATAGATTACCTTTATAACTTCCC
>JAOAHH010000130.1:40000-76854 GCA_026415325.1 Thermodesulfobacteriota bacterium
CTTAAAAGTATAACACCGTCCTTAATATGCGATGTGTTTATTTTTTCATCAAAACTTTTTAAACGTTGATTATTAACATATCCACCGCCTTCATCGATTAAACGACGTGCATCACTTCTACTCGCACATAAGCCCGTATCTGCGAAAAGAATAAAGGCAGGTATCCCACCCCTTATTTTGTCAAACGAAAATATGGTTGAGGGCAAAGAATCAAGATAAAAGCCATCGCCATAAAAAACACTCCGTGCACTTTCTTGAGCGTGTTGAGCGGCGGTGTACCCATGTGTCAGTGCGGTTGCTTCAAATGCAAGGACCCTCTTAACGGCATTCCATCCCTCTTGTTCAGCAATAGCCATTAATTTTTCGATCTCGTCGATTGAAAGCAAAGTAAACAACAAAAGAAATCTTTTAACATCGCGATCATCGGTATTGATCCAAAATTGATAATAATCATACGGTGATGTTTTCTTTGGATCTAACCATATTGCTCCTTTCTCTGTTTTACCCATCTTTGTGCCGCTTGCAGTTGTTATGAGCGGCAAGGTCAGCCCATATGCCGTTCCACCATGCATTCGCCGTATAAGATCAATGCCTGCTAAAATATTTCCCCATTGATCATTACCGCCAAGCTGAAGAATACATTTCTGGGTTTGGTATAAATGCAAAAAGTCATATGCTTGAAGTAGCATATAATTAAATTCTATAAAATTGAGACCCGTTGCAAGCCTTGATCTGTATGATTCAGCGGCGAGCATTTTATTGACACTAAAATGTCTCCCGATATCGCGTAAAAAAGTTATATATGTCAACGGTTCAAGCCATGTAGCGTTATTGAGTAACAATGCACCGTCTTGAGTCTCAAAATCGAGATAACGAATAAATTGCTGCCGAATTGATTCTGTGTTTTGAATGACTTCTTCACGTGACAATATCTTTCGGGTTTCTGTTTTTCCGCTTGGGTCACCGATCATAGCAGTGCCGCCTCCAAGAAGTACAATTGGTCGATGCCCGTGTTTCTGCATTTGCACAAGAGCCATGATCGGCAATAAATGCCCCACATGCAGACTGTCTGCGGTTGGATCAAAACCGGCATAACAGACAATTTTCTGCTCCAATGCCTTGTTCAATCCTTCTTCATCGGAAACCTGCTCTATAAAACCTCGCTTTTGTAAAACGCTGTATACCGTGTCATTCATAATGAGATCTTCTATTTTGCGTATTCAACAGCACGTGTTTCCCGAATAACCGTAATTTTTATCTGGCCGGGGTACGTGAGCGACTCTTCTATCTTCTTGGATATATCCTTTGACAACACTACAGCATCATCATCTGAAACCTCTGAACTTTCAACCATAACCCGAATTTCTCTTCCTGCTTGTACCGCATAGGATTTACTTACCCCCTTGAAAGAGTTGGCAATATCTTCAAGATCCTTGAGGTGTTTAATATAGGTGCCCAACATTTCGCGTCGCGCTCCCGGCCGTGCGGCAGAAAGGGCATCGGAAGCCTGTACTAAAACAGCCAGAACGGTTTGTGCTTTTACATCATCATGATGGGCTGCAATCGCATGAATGATTTCTTCCGGCTCTCCATATTTCTTAGCAAGATCGGCACCAATAATAGCATGAGAACCTTCAACTTCATGATCAACGGCTTTACCGATATCATGCAACAACCCCGCCCTTTTAGCAGTTTTAATATTGAGGCCAAGTTCACCTGCCATCAAACCGCATAAATAAGCAACTTCAAGAGAATGTTGGAGTACGTTTTGATCATAGCTTGTCCTATATTTTAATCTTCCAAGCAAACGCACAATTTCCGGATTTATCTTTTGTATACCGATATCAAAAATTGCCTGCTCCCCTGCTTCCCTGATAGTTGTCTCCATCTCTTGTCGTACTTTTTCAACGATCTCTTCAATTCGTGATGGATGAATACGTCCATCCGCAATCAAACGCTCAAGTGCAATACGTGCTATCTCTCGACGAATTGGATCAAAAGAGGAAATGAGAATGGTCTCTGGCGTATCATCAATGATTAAATCGACACCTGTTATTTGCTCTATTGAACGTATATTTCTCCCTTCACGCCCGATAATTCTGCCCTTCATTTCATCATTCGGCAATGCGACAACCGACACCGTCTTCTCAGCAACGTAGTCAGCGCTATATCGCTGAATTGCCATCGCAATGATGTTGCGCGCCAATTTATCAGCATTCTCTTTTGTTTCCTCTTCTATCCTTCGGATAGTTCGTGCAGATTCATGTTTTGCTTCATTTTCAAGACTTTGCATAAGCAACTTTTTTGCTTCCTCTGAGGTCATGCCGGATATTTTTTCAAGTAGTTTTTTTTGCTCCTCTAGAAGTTGGCCGTATCTCTCTTCCATTTCCTTTACCATTTTCTCTTGAGAAGCAACTGCTTTCTCACGCTTGGCAATGAGCAACTCCTTCTGATCTATAAGACTTGCCTTTTTTTCAATATTTTCTTCTTTTTGAGAAAGTCGTTTTTCAAGTTTTTGCAACTCGATTTTTTTATTACGCGTTTCTTTTTCAAACTCAGCTTTTGCCCGATAAAGCTCTTCTTTTGCCTGAAGCTTTGCTTCTTTTCTCAGTGTCTCAGCTTCTTTTTGAGCATCGCTGATAATTTTCTTTGTAATTTCTTCAGCTGAAGAGATCTTTTGTTCTATTATTTTTTTCCTTAACAAAAATCCGATGCCTAAACCAAGGCCAAAACACAACAGTAATAAAACAATAGTTATTAATGTATCCAATGTTGTCTCCTTCCTATAGAGAAATAACACGGTTTTTAATATGTTAATTTAGCGAAAAAAGAAATGAGAGTTTTAACGGCAGCAAATAAGGTGTTTTTAAAGAGCAGCGAAAAAATACAGATAGGGTAAGGTTTGTTTACCGTATTACGGCATATGTTATGTCTTCGACAAAGGAATAATAAAATGTTGTGTCAATTGTTTCAGCATAATATACATTTATGCAATGTATTATGACACCTTCCTATCGTATTAATCTAACAACCCCAATTAATTTGCTCCCGTTTCCCCTCAAACACCCCGATACGTTATTGATAAAACTACAAGCGCGAATCAATTAATTTCTCTATAGCCGTTGTTTGTTGTTCTATAACCTCCAAAATTTTACTCAGCTGCTGTTCTTTTTGTAAACAATCATCAACCAAATTTAGTGCCACAAGGATCATTAAATTATAAGAATCAGGAGTTCCCCCTGTTTTCTTTACTTCATCGATCTTTTGATTAATATACTGTTCGACCTTTTTAATATAATCCTGTTCAAAAGTTCCCTTTAAAACAAATTTTTGCCCCATAATAGTTATGGGATAGGTCTCAGACATATTGTTTTTCTCTTACACTTACACTAAGCCAGAGGCATCAATCTTTTCCACGATTGCGTCGATCTTCTTCTTAAGCGCATCTCGTTCTTTTTGTAAATGTTCTATCTGATGCTGGGCATGGGCAAGATCGTTCCGCATTTTTAATAACTGCTTTTCTTTTTCTTCATGCTCTTTTTTTATACTATCATATTTTTCTAAAAGTTTTTCAATTTTTCGCTCTAACCCTTTAAAAATATGATTATACATATCAACCATAATTTTTATAACTTAAGCAAATCTAAACAGTTACCAGAGCAAAAGTCAAGTGATTTATTACATATCAAATTTCCAAAAATCTCGATGTACTTTTCTTACCTGTTCGAGAGCTTGTTGCGTTTGCCTACAAACTGCTGAAGAAGATTTTTTTGTTTTTATTGTCTCGATGCTTCCATTCCTTTCATCATGCAAAAGCGCACGAAGAGTGCTAAGTACTGAGGTTGCAAGTCCTTCATGGTGATACCCACCTTCAAGCGTAAAGAGTATTCTACCTTGGCAAATTTCATCAGCCAGCTCGACAAGTATCTTTGCCATCTCATAAAAACCATAGGGCGTTACGTTCATAGTGCCCAAAGGATCAAATTGGTATATATCATAACCTGCTGAAACAAGTATAAATTCGGGACAATACTGACGCGCCACGGGGACAATAATCTCCCTCATAATTGTCGAGTATTCTGCATCGCCTTGACCGCCTGACAAAGGTATATTAATGGTATATCCCTTTCCTTCCCCACTACCGATCTCATCAATCGAGCCCGTGCCTGGATAGTACGGGTATTGGTGGGTGGAAATATAGAGGACATGAGGCGATGAATAAAATGAGTTTTGAGTACCATTGCCGTGATGCAAATCCCAATCTACAATCAAAATCCTATTGACTTTATAATAGTTATGTAAAAAGCAAGCACCGACGGCAATATTATTAAAGATACAGAACCCCATTGCCTTGCTTCTCTCTGCATGATGGCCGGGCGGTCGCACAAGAGCAAAAGCATTCCTTATCTTCTGCGATCGAATAAGTTCAATTCCATGTAAAACGGCGCCTACCGCCAGAACCGACGCTTCCCAACTTCCCGATGAAGTATGGGTATCAGGATCAAGATTTACATAGTCCTTTGATGCTGTTTTTTCGATGCGATCGATATACTCAGGACTGTGATTAAGTGCTATTTCTTGATATGTTGCCTTCCGTGGCTTAACGTCGATACATCTTGAATACACAAATCCATTGTTCTCAAGCGCTGCATAAATGGCAGCAAGCCTTTCGGGACTTTCCGGATGCCCTATTCGCGTTTTATGCTCCAAAAAACGCGGATCTTTTAATATTGCTGTTTCTATATGCTGCATGGTGAGTGACTGGTAATCTGCAAGCACATATTGACTTTATCTCAAAAACTTTATACACATTATAAAATAATTTCTAACTTAAGGCAAAATAATATGTTTGGTCTTGGTTTCCAAGAATTACTGGTCATTTTTGTCGTCGCACTCATCATCATCGGTCCCAAACGGCTGCCGGATCTTGCGCGGGCAATCGGTAAAGCAGTAAGAGAATTCAAGCAAGCAACCGAAGATTTAAAGCACGATATTGACATCCGCACCATTATAACTCCTGATACAGAACGTCCGATACGCGAAAGCAAACCTGATGAGCATAACGATGCTCCTCCATCAGCAAATTTTCAAAATAAGCATATCGATCATGGAAGATGAAAAACTCCCTTTAACAGCACATCTTGAAGAACTTCGAAAACGTATCATAATTTGCCTCATCGCCATAGGCGTGGGCTTTTTTATATCATATTTATTTTCTGAACAAATATTTGCGCTCCTTTCTCGCCCGCTCGTTGCCGTGCTACCACGTAACAGCTCTTTTATCTTTACTGGTATTACAGAAGCTTTTTTTACTTATCTAAAATTATCACTCTTTTCTGGCATATTTCTCGCCAGCCCTGTTATTATATATCAAATATGGAAGTTTGTCGCTCCTGGGCTGTATGAACAAGAGCGGCGTTCAATTTTGCCATTCGTTATTACTGCGACCTTTTTATTCATCATCGGAATAGTTTTTTGCTACGCTATTGTACTTCCCGCTGCATTTAAATTTTTTGTCAGCTACAATACTGACACCATCCGTATGCTTCCATCATTAGGCGAATATCTTACCTTTACCTGTGTATTTTTGCTTGCATTCGGTATTGTGTTTGAAGTCCCCGTCTTTGTTGTATGCCTTGCCAAACTTGGCATTCTTAAAGAACATCATCTCACATCAAACAGAAAACTAATTATATTGGGTTCTTTTATCGTTGCCGCGCTCCTTACCCCCACCCCTGATGCGATCAATCAATCTCTGATGGCCATCCCCATGATTATTTTATACGAGCTGAGTATTATTGTTGTTCGCTACATGAAAAAAATGCCTCGAAAAAATAATTAATTTCCTCATTGCGGTGGTAAGAAATTGGGGGGATATGCCTTATGTTCTTTTTAAGAGTACAATTGTTTCGATATGCCATGTTTGTGGGAAGAGATCGATAGGTTGAATTAATTCGATCCTATAACCGCCCTCGAGAAGCATTATTACATCTCGCGCAAGTGTTGCAGGGTTACAAGAAACATATATTACCGCATTCGGTCTTGCCATCACAATACGCCCCATCAGCTTTTTTGAACACCCTATTCTTGGTGGATTGAGCACAACGGTTGTATAGTGTCTATCAAAAAATGTATCGCCAAGATTATCGGCATCCAATTGAAAAAATCGACAGGTCTGTATATTATTGATTGATGCGTTTTCCTGTGCTTGTTTAACAGCCACTTTATTTAAATCTACCCCGATAACAAAGGCCCCGGTACGGGCTAAAAAGAGGCTAAAATTACCGCTGCCACAATACAGATCAAGGATAGCATCACCTCTCTGTGGTGCCGCATAGGCGAGGACACAGCGGATTAACTTCCTGTTCTGAACGTCGTTGATTTGATAAAAGTTTTCAGGATTTTTTTTGAAAAAAAGACCGTTAATCACATCGCAAGGTTCCTCCACACACGGTTCAGGTTCAAAGGCGCCTTTTTTGAGAACAAATTTTTTCCTTTCAACGCCATTGGCATGTTCGAAATAAATCAGCACATCTTCGGTAGCGTTTACAAACAGTAAGTGTAATCGACCGATAGAAAAGGGTTCGAGCAATAAGTTCTTTTGCACCAGCAAACAACATATATCCATAGCTTCAAAGAGGCGCGGAGCAACAACAGGGCATTCTCGTACCTGTATAATCTCATGAGACCTCTTCTTATAATATCCTCCTGTCCCGTTTTTAATGTGCAGTGTTATACGGTGACGGTACTTGAATGGTTTCTCGCAGGCGATGGGTTCCATGACGGGAAGATGTTGTAACCCAGCAATGCGCTCAAAGCATTCTCTCACGATATGGGATTTCCAAAAAAGCTGATGGGGGTAAATTATATGCTGCCATTGGCATCCGCCGCATTCAGCCACATGCCGGCATTCAGGGGTTATGCGATGAGGTGAACGTCTCACAATGCGTTGTGGTGTAGCATGGAAATACTGTTTTTTTATGCGTTCAATACGAACATCAACGAGTTCATCCGGAATAACGTGGTCAACAAAACAGGCACGAGTACCATAATGAGACAGACCACTACCCCCGTGAACAAGTTTTTCGATATGCAGGCGCAGCACATCGCCTTCATGAACAACATCGGTCATGGACAACACCAATGGCAGGCTAAAATTCAGGTAGGGCTTTGTCGTCAATAAATTTGAAGCCGATATGATATTCACCGTTCGGGGATTGCTTAAGCCAGACCAATTCAGCCCGGTAGCTTTTAAGTTTGCTGCCCTGATACATCTTCATCTCAAACGGCATATTCTTCTGCATTTTTAAGCAAATTCCGCCGCGCGATATGTTGACCCCCTGAGCTTTCAAAATGTCAAAGTCACCGATAAATTCAATGTCAGCATTAATCGGTCGACGCGGCAAACGCCGTATTGCTCTGCGTGCTTTACCATCCCGTACACCACCCATCTTTTCTGCTGCCGCAAGCTTCTTTTTCAGTGCAGCAATTTCTTTAAGGAGTTCCTGTTTTGTTTTTTTGATCTCACCCATACATCCCCCATTATATTCATTATTAGTCTATAGGTACCGTGCGATATAAAAGCATATTATATAAAAATAACATCATTAGCCATGCTGCTTGTCAAGAATAAATCGTATTGATGCACAAAGGAAAAAAGAAGGCCGGCAATCCTCAATAATAATTGCCGGCCTTTGTTGTAAGCCATTGAAATTAATTTATTCCAATGCCTCATTAATGATGTCAATAATGTCACGCACCTTCATCTTCGATCCGCGTGCATCAATACCGTCAGTTAAATTTGCCTCACACCATGGACATGCTGTTGCTATCGTCCCTGCGCCGGTTGCCTCTGCCTCCTCTATGCGTTCCTTTGCAGTAGCAATTGCAAAATCAGGGTATGCAGATTTTGCTCCGCCGCCGCTCCCACAGCACCATGAGTATTCCCTAATTCGCTCCATTTCAACAAGTTTAACACCGGGGATTGCCTTCAATATGTTCCGCGGAGCATCATAAATGCCGTGGACGCCGCGATTCATCTCACGGGGAGGATCGGTAAGACCGAATGCAATGCGCTTGCCCTCCCAGTGCTTATAGGGTTCCCCCCGTCTCCCTAAATGGCAGGGGTCATGCCATGTTACCTGTATATTAAGCGGCTTCTTAAACGTCAGTCTTCCCTGCTGAATGAGTTCTTCGATAAACTGGGTTGAATGTTTTACAACATATGGCAGATCTTTTGTGTCCTTTTTCTGAATCCGGGCGTATTTTTCAGAAAACGTCATAAAACAACCGGGGCAATTTGTCACGATAACCTTTGCGCCAAGTTCTTCAAACATTTTAATGTTTTTGTATGCTATTTCCTCAAAACTTTTTTTGTCGCCCACATTATCAGCAATGCCCCCACAGCAAATCTCTTTGGCACCGAGAATCCCGAAATCAACACCTGCCTTCTTTAATATGTTTGCAGTTGCCTGCGGTACTACATCCATTCCCGGTTTATATGCATACGTGCACCCGACATAATACAAAACCTCGGCTTTTTCACCTGCCTTTGCAAGGTCTTTAATTCCGAGTTTTTTAGCCCAGTTAGCACGACGGGTTCTCGGCTGCTTCCAAACATTATCATAGTTCATAATGCTCTGAATAAATTCCTTATGTGCGGGCAACGGTCCAAAGCCTTTTTCACATGCCTCTTCCCGAAGTGCATCAAGGACACCGATAATATCCAGATCCATTACACGTTTGCAGTTGATATCACACGCTGCACATACAGGGCATCGATAAATTACTTCAAGCAATTTGTCTTTATTTTCTTCCCATGTCAGTTCACCCTTTAAAAGACCAGTCGCAATATCATTTTTCCCCTGTGCAGCATAGGCATCATATTTTCCATAAAAAATTGAGGGGCAGTTTCTTGAAAAACGATGACTTTTAATTTCCCACAGATGTGACCATTTGCAGGTGGAACACCGCTGACAGTGCCCAGCATCATATTCTACTTTTTCGAGTGCCATGGATGCAATCTCCTTTCTGTTGCAAAAAAGTTTATATCCCCTGCGGTCAAGTGCTTGTTTGATGTTGAGTCGTCTTTATATATCATACCCAGATTAAAAAAAAAAGCGTAATTTTACTTAACGCTATTTTCTCTATGTTCCGTTATCTATGCGTGGAAGTATTTTTTCTTCAATATTTGAAAGAATCCGACGAAGCATGGTGTTCAATGCTGTAATGTCCTCTTGTGTAAAATTATTAGTTATGTCTTTTCCGGCGTCCATCTGCATACTCATAAGATTTTCTTTGATTTCCCATGCATGTGGCGTTAAGTAAACCTGAATGACACGTCGATCACGCATGCTTCGCTTGCGTATAACAAGTTTCTTTTTTTCCATACGATCAATAATACCAGTAATGGTAGGGCCATCCCGTGAGAGCCGTCGCCCGAGTTCGCTGAGAACTATACCGTCTTCATTCCACAATGTCATCAATACCTCAAATTGTGGCGGTGTAATATCGTATTTCTTCATTTGAGATTCAAAAAACCGCCGCATATATCGATGGATAACCCCGATAAGTTCATTAACCGTTTTAAATGTTGCCGTATCCATTTGTTCCGATTCCACCCGTTATATCACGTTAGTTTAGTTACTACCTGCATCCAACATGAGCCCTTTTTCTTCGAGCAGCGTTCCCTGCACGCGGAAAAGATTTGCGAGCGCTTTGTTATACGAGGTTTCTGCAAAAGCAAGCGTACTCTCCGCTTTTGCGAGGTCCTCTTGAAATTCGAGCACGTCATGGGCTGTCGACATTCCTACATTATACTTTTTTTCTTCTGCCTTGAGTTTTTCCTGAGCAAGCCGAAGTGATGCTGTTGCACTTTCAATAAGCTGATGACTTGTTTGGACATTCCGTACAGCGTCACGCACTTCATTTATGATCTGGTTCTCCATATTTTTCAGACCGGTCACTGCCTGCGCTGATTGCAGCTTTGCCTTGGCATACTGGCTTCGTGCTGTTCGGTTTTCCAATGGAAATTCTATTTTTATTCCAATAAGGTAACTGTAAAAATCTCCGTTATCCATATAATCATACACTTTATCCCAGTGGCCTTTCCATGGGCTTTTTGTCCCTTGATAGAGTAAACCAAAAGCACCTGCCGTGCTTGCAGGCCGTCCGGCAATACCACTTGTACCGAGAGAGCCAACAAGATCGATTCTTGGGAGTGTTTGATTTTTTGAATACTTAACCTGAACATCGGCAGCCTTTATATTAAGTTTTGCCTCAGCAAAATCTGGGCGTTTTTCAAATGCTGTTTGTATGCAATTCGCCATATCAGGGGCGCGCTGCTCGATTGCCGGTTTATCGGTAGGAATTAATGTAATATCCCAGTAACGCTGGTTATCATATAAATTTAAAGCCGTTTTTAATTTGTCCTCTGCTTCTTTAACAGCAGCCCGTGCAACAATTACTTCCTGTGTTCTGAGTGCTACCTCTGCCTCTGCTTGGTAAATTTCTATTGGTGCAAGAGTCCCAGCATCAATACGTATTTTAAATTCCCGTCGAAGGTTTTCGGCACGCTGCAATGATTTCTCTTTGCTTGCACGATCTTGGATGGCAAAATAAAGATCCCAATACGCAGCCTCAACTTGATACAGGATATCCATAACTTTCTTCTTAAATTCCTGCTGCGACATCTCAAAGTTAAGACTCGCGATTCGTATCATGCTTTCACCGATTGAGATTCCGAAATCCTTTAAGAGTGGCTGGGTAATCGATGCAATGAGTTCCCCCTTATATTGCGGCTTGAGCCCCTGAAACAACACATCGGTCATAAATTCTTCATGTGTCAATTTGAGTTCAGCCTGAGTTCCCGGAGTGAATTTTTTTTGGAGTCTTGTGTCAAGCGTATAGCGCTCTTGCATAACCGTGGGGCTTGAGCTACTGCCCAGCGCACTCCCTACTTGTGTAACGCTCCGATTTTTACTCCACTGACCTGAGAACAGAGTATCATATTTCCCTTTTTCACGCATAATTTCAGTTTCATCGATATCCTTTTTTAATCCTTCAAATTTAATACTCAGATTGTTTTTGAGCGCCAAAAGCAGCGCGCTCTTCAAAGGAATGCTAACCTGATTGTTGTTATCAATGAGCAATGTTTCATCCGTGCGGTTATCTGTTTTGTTATCGTGTGCGTTTGCTGGCACGGCAAATATGCCTTTCAAAAAAAAGAGCGTGATAATACCAAAAAAAATGCATGATATTCTTTTCATAACTGCCCCTTTTGTTAGTATGCTATTTGATAGTATACAAAAACTTTTAATATGCAACCCTTTTTTTGGTCGTTAATAATTAGTGCTTCTCCTATCCCGCTTTCGTATAAACATTTTTGCATATATCCTGCATATTATTCTTTATGCCTTGTCTTGATGCCTTGCAGAATTATTTTTATAATACTGGAACCGTTAAATCTTTAAAAGAATTTTATGAGCTATAAAACGATTTATTAAAATTCTCTTTTTCTCAAAACGTTCATGTTGTCTATAAAATGCTAACTGAATCGATTCTCCTGGAGCATTTATTATGTATATGTGCAGACATATTACAATATCCCTTGTTTTTTCTTTTATTATCGCTCCTTCACTTTTCGCATATAGCACCCTAATTCCTTATGAAGATTCAGAAACATTGCTATGGGGATATAAAGACACACTCGGTCGTATCGTTATCCCGCCGAAATATCATATTGCCGGACCGTTTTCGCTTGAAGGCATTGCAACGGTCTCAGATCATTCCGGTTGGCAATACATTGATAAAACAGGGAAGCCCCTTGTGCGATTCATGTTGTCTAACCGAAGATCTGCTCTTTTTTCCGACAGTGCATTTCTCATAAAGCACGGATTAATGCTTTCAGAGCGTGATAAAAATCTATCCCTCCCCTATTCAAGAATTCATTTATTATTTGATGCCTATTCACATAACGTGTATATGATTCCCCGACACAATATCGATGATAGTGATATTAATCATAAAAATTCTGACGCGCAACCTTCTGCTAATTTCAGCAATCGCAGCATATTTACCATCCATGGTACGCTTATGCTTTCCCCCCATTATGAAAAGATGGAAACTTACCGAAAGGACGCGCCCCGATCATTGTTTGACGACCGCTGGTTTCTTCTTATCCGTAAGGGATGGTAATAAATTATCAGCCCAAGCAGGTTTATTGATATAGAGAAACAGTACTGATGCTGATTGCTATTTTTTTACTTATTTCTTGACACATATTACTTAGATTTGTAATTATAAATAGCCAATTAGCAATATATCAATATATCAATATTTTTAACTTGCCATGCGCGAACTTGTCAAAGTCTTCAAAGCACTGTCAGACAAAAATCGTTTGCGAATTTTGAAAATGTTGCAAAGCAAAAAGATGTGTGTTTGCGAACTTGCAGCAGCTCTGGGCATAACGCAGCCAAGCGTTTCAAAACACCTTAGCATTTTGAAAGAAGCTGGGCTGGTGCATGATACCCGTGACGGTCAATGGATAGACTACACACTTTTCGTCGATTCTGACAACCAATATGCACAGATCATATTGTGTCATCTCCACGATTGGATCAACGATGATCAATGTATCAAAAAGGACATGTCGAAGATTAAGACACTGTCAAGAGAGAAGATTTGCAAAAAAAACGTGATGCGTGGATCGTGACCTGTGATTTGAATTTAATGCTTCTGCTGCATTATTTTTTTGAAGTTATTCATGAACCTTTTCGCTGAGGAGAATGCGATGACCGATCACATTGCCAAAAAATTATCTTTTCTTGACCGTTATCTTACGCTGTGGATATTTTTGGCGATGTTCATCGGCGTGGGATGGGGGTATGTTTTCCCGGGCATTGCCGGATTCTGGAAGCGGTTTGAGTCCGGCACCACAAATATCCCCATTGCCATCGGCCTCATCCTTATGATGTACCCGCCGCTTGCCAAGGTTAAATACGAAGAACTCAGCGAGGTATTCCGCAACTATAGAGTGCTCGGCCTGTCACTTGTCCAAAACTGGATCATCGGTCCGTTTCTTATGTTCGTTCTGGCGATCATATTTCTTCGCGCCTACCCGACCTACATGCAGGGGCTTATCATGATCGGACTCGCCCGCTGCATTGCCATGGTCATTGTCTGGAACGAGCTTGCCAAAGGCGACACTGAGTACTGTGCGGGACTTGTTGCTTTCAATTCTATATTTCAAGTGCTCTTTTTTTCAATATACGCGTGGATTTTTATCACTGTACTGCCGCCTCTGCTTGGACTCAAAGGTGTCGAGGTCAATATAACGATCGGACAGATAGCGAAAAGCGTTTTTATTTATCTCGGCATTCCGTTTATCGCCGGCATCATTACGCGCTTTGCCCTCATCAACATAAAGGATAAGAAATGGTATCATGAACGATTTATACCAAAGATCAGCCCAATCACCCTCATCGCACTTCTTTTCACGATTCTGGTCATGTTTTCTCTCAAGGGCGAACTAATCGTCAAGATACCGATTGATGTTGTGCGTATTGCCGTGCCGCTGCTCATTTATTTTGTGGTTATGTTTTTGGTTTCATTTTTTCTCAGCAAAAAGGCGGGCGCAACCTACGGCCAGAGTGCGACTCTATCCTTTACCGCAGCGTCAAATAATTTTGAGCTTGCCATTGCCGTTGCCGTGGCCGTGTTCGGTATCAATTCAGGTCAGGCCTTTGCAGCGGTGATCGGACCGCTAGTCGAGGTTCCGGTGCTCATCAGCCTTGTCAATGTTGCGCTGAAGTTCAGAGAAAAATATTTTCATGTGCAAGATGGTGCAGCTCAATGATTAACAAAGGAAATATAACGCGCAGAAAATTTATTGGAACAGGGATAACTGTGGCAGCAACTGCTACAGTAATTACAGGGTGTCGCATGATTCAAAAAAACCGCCATCCCGTTTCTTCACCTGCACAGCCCTGGCCTTATCCTGAGTTCGATGTGGAACAAGTACGCAGGCGTGGGTATGAATTTAATTATGAAAAAGCCTGCATGTACGGAGTTATTAAAGCAATAGCTGCCTCCGCTGCAGTGCAATATCCATATCCATGGAACACACTGCCACTTGATGCCTTTTATTATGGACGGGGAGGTGCTTATTCGTGGGGAACTCTGTGCGGTACGTTAAATGGCGGCTTGTTTGTATTGACATTGGTACTTGGTGATTGTCCAGACGCAGCCGATGATTTGATGACATGGTATATAAAAACGCCTCTTCCCACACTGTACCATGATGCATACTGCCGTTTTCGCAATCAGCCGCGGTCGGTTGCAGGATCACCGCTGTGTCACCAGTCTATCGGATCGTGGATAAAGGTCTCGGGCAAAGGGATACACACACCTGAATGCTTTGAGCGCTGTGCAAAGTTGACGGGTGATACTGCTGCATATGTGGCTTCAATTCTCAACCGCATCAAAAAAGGAGATTATAAGCCTGCAAATCCTCTCCCCGAGGAGGTACATGACTGCCTCGGTTGTCACTTCGGCCAAAGAGCAGTCAAGGATGATACTATAACCAAAATGCAGTGCCTTGATTGTCATGAAGTTCATCGCTAATAAATGCTCTCTGCTTGTTAAAGCAGCTGCTCTTCAAACACAATGTAAGGGAAAATAGAAATGAACGCCACAGACAGAATCAAAGACATCGTTAAAGAAAAATACGGGGAAATTGCCAATACATCAGGTATGCACTGCTCATGTTCCTGCTGCTCAGGCGAATCGGCATCCGATCTCTATACAACGTTTCACCAAGACTACTCAAAAAAAGACGGCTATGTTAAGGAGGCCGATCTGGGACTTGGTTGCGGAATCCCAACAGACGCAGTGAATTTAAAACCGGGCGACACAGTGATTGATCTTGGATCGGGTGCCGGGAATGATGTCTTTATCGCGCGGAGACTTGTGGGAGCAACAGGCAAAGTCATCGGCGTTGACATGACGCAGGCCATGATCGAGAGGGCACGTCAGATTGCTGAAAAACTTGGATATAAAAATGTTGAATTCAGACTGGGAGAAATCGAACAATTGCCTTTTGATGATAATACCGCAGATGTCATTATCAGCAATTGCGTCATAAATCTTGTGTCTGACAAGCGTAAGGCCTTTCATGAAATTTTCCGTGTGCTCAAGCCCGGCGGCAGGTTTGGCATTTCAGACATTGTCGTTACTGGAAAGCTGCCAGAAAAGATTCAATCCGCAGCAGAGATGTATGCCGGCTGCATCGCCGGGGCACTTACCAAAGATGATTACATTGCTCTTATTTCGGAATCAGGTTTTACCAATGTCTCAATTAAAAAAGAGAGAATTTACACTATCCCCGACACTATTATGTTGCAGTATCTTTCACCGCAGGAACTGCAGGATTATAAACAGTCGGGAGTTAGCATTCTTTCAATTACTTTTTACGGAGAGAAGCCTTTACGGGGCCATACATGAGAAAAAGAGTTCTCTTCCTTTGCACCGGAAACTCCGCCCGCAGCCAGCTTGCAGAAGCGCTCATGCGGCATTATCGCGGGGAAGAGTTCGATGTCTTTTCAGCCGGGACAGATCCAAAAGGCGTGCATCCTAAAACAATCGAAGTGCTGCAGGAGATAGGGATTGACCCGTCGCCGCTTCGCTCAAAACATATCAATGATCTGCCGCTTAAAGAATTTGACTGGATTATCAGCCTCTGCGACAGTGCTGCGCAGAACTGCCCGATCTTTTTAGGAAAAGGCAAAAAGCTACATCATGGTTTTACTGATCCTGCGGCAGCAGTCGGTACCGATCAGGAAATTTTGGATTCATTTAGAAAAGTCAGAGATGCAATAAAAGCATTCATCCTCTCTTTTAAGGCCTAATCGTGGACTGGAAAACCGAATGGAAACCGTTTGCGCTTATTATTGCAACGTTCCTTGCCTGCTTTTATCTGCCAACCGGCACACCTCGGTTTGATAACGCGGTAATGGAATCTTTACGCCTTGTCAAATGGTATGCCCGCGAGCATGTCCTGCTGTGCCTCATTCCTGCATTTTTTATTGCCGGGGCCATTTCAGTGTTCGTCAGCCGGGTATCCGTGATGAAATATCTGGGATCACGAGCTAACCGTGTGCTTGCCTATAGCGTTGCATCAGTCTCGGGCACCGTACTTGCTGTCTGCTCTTGTACGGTGCTGCCGCTCTTCGGCGGTATATATAAAATGGGCGCCGGACTCGGTCCGGCGATCACTTTTCTTTACTCGGGTCCGGCAATCAATGTGCTGGCAATCATTCTCTCTGCCCGCATTCTTGGCCTTGATATCGGCATTGCGCGTGCTGTCGGAGCAATCTCCTTCAGCCTTATCATCGGACTACTGATGCATGTTATATTTCGCAGCGAAGAAATCGATAAGGCAAACGCTCAGATGCTCTTGCCCGAATCAGAGGCAAAACGGCCTTTGTGGCAGACAACCCTCTATTTTCTTTCTATGTTCGCGATCCTTGTGTTCGCGAACTGGGGCAAGCCAGATACGGCTGGTGGATTTTTTTATTTTATCTTTACAATCAAATGGTATCTAACCGGCATTGCCGCCATTGGCCTTGGCGTTATTTTGTGCTTGTGGTTTACTGTCCCATGGTTCACAATGCTCTCTATCTCGGTCCCTACCGCCCTGCTCGCTTTTCTTTTCCCGCATGAGCCGTTGATTTCCTTTGGAACCGGCATCTTTGGCATCTCAATAATTGCGGCCCGCGATCAAAAGGAACTCGGCGAATGGTTTGTCGCAACATGGAGTTTCACAAAACAGATAACCCCGCTGCTGCTTGCGGGAGTGCTCGTCGCAGGGATCCTGCTCGGCAGGCCGGGTAATGAAGGCATAATCCCACGTGTGTGGATCACTGGTCTTGTGGGCGGTAATTCACTGTGGACGAATTTTTTTGCCTCGGTTGTCGGTGCGTTCATGTATTTCGCAACGCTAACTGAAGTTCCGATCGTACAGGGGCTTCTTGGCAGCGGCATGGGCAAAGGCCCTGCATTGGCGCTGCTCCTTGCCGGTCCTGCCCTCTCGCTTCCCAACATGCTGGTACTCAACAAAATTATGGGCACTAAAAAAACCGTTGTGTATTGTACGCTTGTTGTCATTATGGCAACATTTAGCGGTATCCTATTTGGCACTTTTTATTAAGGAGGTCTCTCTATGAAAATAGAGATTTTTGGCACTGGATGCCCCAAATGCAAAAAACTTTTTGAAAACACCCAAAAGGCGTTAATCGAGCTCAATCTTGCCGCTGAGCTGACAAAGGTAGAGGATATCAACAAAATCATGGAAGCAGGTGTGATGATAACGCCAGCAATCTCTATTGATGGCGAGGTAAAAGCAGCGGGGAAAGTGCTGAGCGTTGAAGAAATCAAAAAAATAATGAATAGTTGAAGGAGGTTTGCTATGGCTAATGATTGCTGCACAGAGAAAAATATCGTTGTATTCACCTGTTCAGGTGCTGCCAATGTTGGTCAGGCGGCAAACCAAGCTGCTGTGGAACTACAGCTTGAGGGAACGGCAAAAATGCTTTGTCTTGCCGGGATTGGCAGCCATAATTCCGGAATGATCGCTTCGGGTAAGGGCGCCGATCGAGTTGTAGGTATTGATGGCTGTCCTGTCGCGTGCACAAAGAAAGCGCTTGAACACGCTGACGTACCAATAAATGACCATCTGATAGTTACCGAATTGGGGTTTAAAAAACATCCCTACGACGGAAATATTGATCGTGAAGCGGTTGAAAAAATCAAAACTGAGGTAAAAAGAAAACTTTCCACCCAGCCACTCGCCCCATCATCCGGTAAGGAATCCGGATACACATGTTCGTGCTGCTGAGCATACATTTTTCTGAAGGAGCATGTTCATGATATCATATAAGTACAGAACAAGTATTTTTCACCTTGTTGTATACTTTGTATCTTTGGTAGTGGTGCAAATAACGTATGCATCTGACGCAGCACCGCACCAGATGCCCAGCGAAAACGGCATTATCGCATATTACTTTTACGGCAACTTCCGCTGTCCGACATGCCGTACCATCGAACAATTGTCTCGACAGTCTATTGAAAATCATTTTCAAAAACAGCTCAAAGACGGAAGTCTTATATTTTTGCCCGTTAATATTGACGCGCCGGAAAATCGCCATTTTATTGATGACTACAAGTTAGTTACCCGCTCGTTAGTCATTACAAAAATACAAGGCGGCAAACAAGTCTCCTGGAAAAACCTTGATAAGGTATGGCAGCTGGTGCGAAATGAGGAAAAATTCGATCAATACATAAAAACCGAAATAGAAAATTATCTAAAATAGCCGTATATGGATGCAGGTACCCTTCCCCTTATCACCGCAATCTGGCTTGGCATACTCACTTCGATAAGCCCCTGCCCACTTGCATCCAATATAGCTGCGGTATCATTCATCAGCAGAGACATCAGCGGCTCGCTTAGAGTTTTTCAGGCCGGCGCACTTTATGTCGTCGGAAGAGTGCTTTGCTACGTTATAATCGCCTTTGCCATAAGCGCATCTCTCTTGAACATACCGAATTTTTCACTCGCACTTCAACTCTATATGCCTAAACTGCTCGGACCGGCATTATTACTTACCGGAATTATCCTCATGGGGTGGTTTCCTCTTCACGCAGCTTCACTGACGCTTGATCAATCCACTGTAATTCGTCTGAAGGGTAAGGGAATGATCGGGGCACTGCTTCTTGGTTTTATCTTTGCACTTGCCTTCTGTCCTATGTCGGCGGCACTCTTTTTTGGCAGCATGATCCCTCTTGCGCTGACCGAAAAATCCTTTCTGCTTCTGCCCACTGCATACGGATTTGGAACAGGCCTACCGGTGCTCCTATTTGCGCTGGTTATTTGTTTCAGCGTACGCAATATCGGGAAGTTATTTCACGCAGTGACGAAAACTGAATTTTGGTTTCGCCGGGCGACCGGTCTTGTGTTTATCGTCATTGGATTATACTATATTGGAAAGTTCATCCTTCTTTTTTCCATTCCTTGAGGGAAAGCCAACGTTTCAACAATGCAATCATCAAAACGCATATTCGCTTCGGTTGACAACAATGGCAACATTGTGATCCCAAAGAAGATCGCATTGCGTCTTGGGGTTACCCCCCATGTTGATATCCCACTCACTGAATTACAGGACGGAATTGTACTGCATCGATCAGCCACACACATCGCGAAGATCTACCTCGAACCGACCAACCGCTGCAATCTTGCGTGCCGTACCTGTATCCGCAATACATGGGATGAGCCTCAAGGCGATATGTCCTCTCAGACTTTTGAAAAGATTCTGTCATCGTTGAAAACATTTGATCGCAAGCCGCTGGTCTTCTTTGGCGGGCTCGGTGAACCGCTCGCGCATCCCGCTTTTCTTGATATGCTCAGGCGAATACAGCCGTATGCATCGAGCATCGAAATGATCACCAACGGCACTTTGCTTGATCAGCGCATGGTTGATGGCATTGTCGCCGCCGGTATAGATGTTGTGTGGCTTTCGCTTGACGGCGCCCACCCTGAAAGCTATGCAGATGTACGCCTCGGTGCCGCGCTGCCGCAGGTACTTGAAAACGCCGCACGACTTCGCGATGTCAGATCAGGCGGGCTCCCTCATTTAGGCATTGTATTTGTTGCTATGCGGAGAAATATCGCTGAGCTACCAGAGGTCATCCGCATTGGCAATCGCCTCGGCGTTGATCGTTTTTTAATCACCAATATCATCCCGTACACCGCGTCTTTGCAAGATGAGATGCTATACGGCGATACCATGACAATACCTGCTTCCGGCATGCCGTCACCGATCGCGCCACAGGTGCAGTTTACGCGAATGGACATAACCGTTGCCACGGCTGAATCGCTCTTCCGCCTCTTACGGTCATTCCGTTTGCCTGATTCTTTACCTACCGGCTTGCCTTTAAATTACTGTCCGTTTATCGAAAGTGGGGCATGCGCAGTTTCATGGAACGGTACGGTAAGCCCCTGCCTTCCTTTGCTCCATACCCATAGCATATATGTTGACGGACGTCGTCGCATCTTTCGCGTATGTTCGATGGGCAACATTAACCAGCAGCCTCTTTTATCGATATGGAATACAACCGAATATGTCGCATTTCGGAAACGTGTTCAGCAGTTCGACTTTTCTCCATGTACGTTCTGTGGCGGGTGTCATCTCTCCAGAAGTAATGACGAAGACTGCCTTGGTAATACCTTTCCTGTCTGTGGGGGGTGCCTGTGGTCGCAAGGCCTTATCAGGTGTCCGTAACAATCCGTTGGCATGCCGCATTTGCTCATAACTATCATTCTATGATATATTGTCCCTCACAAGAGACGCACAGAGAGGCACATCATGATCAGGCCATCACCTCGTCCTCCTTTTCCGTATTGCCCGTGGTGCACTAGTACGCTTTCTCAGGACAATCCGTTTCGACAAGTGTGTTCCAGATGTGGTTTTATACTCTATCACAGCTCAAGTCCATGCATGGGTGCCATTCCGCTTGACAGTACTGGAAAAGTTCTTTTAGCACAACGCGCTATTGAACCGTTTTTCGGACAATGGAACATAATCGGCGGCTTTCTCAACTACCAAGAAGATCCGCTTGAAGGACTTGTTCGTGAGGTGCGTGAAGAAACCGGTGTTGATTGCACAGTGCTTGACTTTATCACCATGACTGCTGATATCTACGGTGAAGATGGGCAGGCTTTGATGAATACATATTTTACGGTTAAGCTGCTCTCACAGGAATTTACCCCACAAGATGATGTGCGTATGCTTCGGTGGTTCTCACTTGATGCACTACCCGATGCGCTTCCCTTTGCAAGCGACCGAAAAGCCCTTGCAATCTTGCGGCACAAAATTCAATCGCACGGTCTGCATTCCCTTGTTCGTTGTCATCATGAATGACCATACCTTAAAGGCACTTGAGTTTGACAAAGTTCGGGAATTTCTCGCGTCATATGCCTTCTCCGAAGGAGCAAAACGTCGCTGTCGAACCATTCTGCCGTTGACCGACCGATACATGGTCATGCAGCTCATCGAGGAGACCTCTGAGATGCGATGCGAAATTGATGAGCACGAGATCCTGCCGTTAAGCGGCCTTCATGATATAGCTCACCATATCGAACGTGCCCATGTACAAAACTTTTATTTGGAACCGGGCGCACTGGTTGCTATCCGTGAAACCCTTGAGACAGCTGCGATGCTTAAAAAATACTTTTCCGGATGTGCCGAAACAAGGCCGCATTTATATCGCCGCACCTCGGATATTCTGCCGTTAAACCATATTATGGATAGCATACGCGCTTGCATTTCCCCCCAGGGTGAAATCCTTGATACGGCAAGCCCTGCACTGTTTGAAATTCGTTCCCGCATCAGGCACATGCGGCATTCCATCATCAAAACACTCGAGTCAATGCTGAATGACGAACAAAAAGCCTATGCGATGCAGGACGATTTTATCACGCTGCGCAATAACCGGTATGTCATACCTGTTCGCAGCGACAGCAAATCCGTAGTGCCGGGTGTCGTCCACGGTCAATCTCAAAGCAAAGCGACGTTTTTTATTGAACCGTTGCCGATTGTGGAGATGAACAATGAACTGCAAATACTGTATCGCGATGAATACTATGAGGAGATCCGCATTTTGACTGAGCTGACTTCGCGGGTTGCAGCAGAAGCCGATGCGATCATGCACAATCTAGAAATTGCCGAAACCATCGACCTAATTCAGGCACGCGCACTGCTGAGCATTGCTATGAATGCCTCTCCGGCGCAACTTGTATCAGAGAATGTCATTGATCTCCGGCAATGTAGGCATCCCATATTAATGGCGCGACAGATTGCGCAGGAAAATCAAGAGACAACTTTACCTTTTCCCGTAGCGTGGTCATTCGACCGCGCTGATGTTGTCCCAATTGATATCCTCAAAAATGCATCCATATCGACGCTTATTATTACCGGTGCAAATGCCGGCGGGAAAACGGTTGCCATGAAAACGCTCGGATTGTTTGTTCTTATGACACAGTCTGGTCTGCATATCCCTGCTGCCCTCGGTTCGGTACTCCCGATATTTGATCGGGTCTTTGCAGATATCGGCGATGAGCAGAATATTGAAGCAAGTTTAAGTACGTTTTCCTCCCACATGTCCCAAATCAGAGATATTGTAAAATTTGCGAATGTCGGCTCGCTTGTGCTTCTTGACGAACTCGGCTCCGGCACCGATCCCTCTGAAGGAGGTGCCCTTGCCGTTGCAATTCTCGACTTTCTCCGTTTGCGGCGATGTTGCACCGTTGTAACAACACATCTAAACCTTTTAAAAAATTACGCCTACAGCACTCCTGATGTCGAAAATGTTTCTGTTGCTTTTGATCCCGATACCTACCGACCGCTCTATGCACTGGTCTACGGTGTCCCCGGATTCAGCAATGCCCTTGCCATAGCGCGCACCATCGGGATCCCTGATGAGATTCTTACTAAAGCGCAAGCATATCTAGACGGCTCTGCCCGTCAGATGGGGGAATTAATCCATGGACTTGAAAGGACGCATCAGAAACTTATTAAACAGCAGCAGAAGTTCGCCACCATTCTAGCATCAGCAAACCGTTATCTGTATGCTGTGCAGCGGCTCTATGACATTGTCAAAGAAAAAAAAGAACGCCTTTTGAAAAATTTCGAGCACGAAGCCCGTAAACTGTTGAGAAACAGCGAACAAGAATTGATGCAATTGATCAGAAGTCAAAAGCGGCGAAGGATCATTCGCCCCGAAACCGATGTTCATGCTGATGGCGCTGCGAAAGAGATATTCATAAACATCAAACGCAAACTTCATGCTCACTTTCCTCCACCTGAGCACCCCCCCGGTGAGACTGTTGCATCGCTTGACCCTGGGCAGATCGTAACCGTGACCCATCTTAAGCAGCAGGGAAAGGTTCTCTCGGTCGATAACACATCAAAAACCGCCGCTATAGCCGTCGGATCGATCAGAGTAAAGGCACGGTTTCATGAGCTTTCCCCAGTCGCCCAATACAAGCCTTCTCGCAAAAGGACCGATACCGTTTTTGTCCAGAACCATGCATCTCCATCTGGATCATCTCGCATCAATGTTATCGGTCTTCGGGTTGATGAGGCACTCCCTCTTGTTGACAAGGCTATTGATAACGCTCTTGTTCAGGGTACCCCTGTTGTTGAAATCATTCACGGCAGAGGCACCGGTCGCCTCATGCAGGCGATTCATGAACATTTACGACAGCATAAAAGCGTTGCCGGCTTTGAAGCAGCTCCTTCACAAGAAGGCGGAACCGGTGTTACCCGTGTTCGTCTTGTTTAGTTCATCTTTATTTATAACGTCTGAAAAAACAAACGGAGTACATATCATGAAAGTACTTCTGCACGAAGAAATTGAACACCTATTAACAACCGTCAATGACGGAGTGCTTGCCTTCACTGACGGAAGACATCCGTACTGCATTCCATTCGGTTTTGTATTTGTCGGCGGCACTGTTTATCTTTCAATGTTTCCCCGTGGCAGAAAATGGGAATATCTTCAAAAGAATCCCCTCGTGTGCTTTAATGCTTTCTGCTGGAACAACGAGCATACCGAATGGTATTCGGTTGTTGTCGAAGGCGAGCTCGAAATAGTAACCGATCTTCAGGTGATTGAAACGGTTGTACGGGCAAACATAAAAAAGTCAGGTCTCGATCCAACACAGTATTTAGAAAAACGCATGGAATATTATCGTAATTCGACTGACAACCCAAAAGCGTTGAAAATTTTTAAGATAAAGGCCAGTTCGGTTACCGGACGCACCATGCATACTTTAATCGGATCGTAGTATGTACAGTTCTGTATTCTGTTACCGGATACATCCATCTCAAAAAGCAGAAGTGAAAATTATTTTGTGTTATGAGGTTATACCTTCTTGCCAAATTAGCTTGACATCATTGCTTCTGCCCTATATACATTGAGAGTATACGTTGGCTACCTGAAAGGATTGCATTGTTCTCAAGCAAATCACACCATATTGCCTCTCATTTGATAGCTTCTTCTGTATACCGTTCAGTTATCTTATGGCCGCATATATGGTAGTAACCCCAATAACAATTTTAATGAAGGAGTGTGTATGTATTCCCCAAAAAGTTTGTTCAGGCTAATGATGGTATGTGCTACAGGCATAACATTTTGGTGCTTTAGTTCTACCATGATGCTTTCCGTCACGATGGCAACTGAGCCTCAATCACAGGCACACCAGAATAAAGCAGCGACTCAGGGCACAAAAGCCTCTCAGGGTAAAAGTTCCGATATACTGGTGACGGTCAATGGAAAAAAATTGACGCGCGGAGAGGTCGATGAAGAACTCAACGCCCAGCTCAATGCATTCAAGCAGCAGGTCCCTCCTGAGCAAATGGAAAAGGTTGAGGCACAGATTGCCCAAATGATGGATAAAATGCGTGATCAGAAAGTAAATGAATTTATTGAAAAAACGGTTTTGATGCAGGAGGCGGACAAAAAAAAGATCAAGGTTGACGATAACGAAACAAATGCCATTATCAAAAACTATGAAAGCCAAATCCCAGAAGGGACAACCCTCGAAAGCGTGTTGCTGATGCAGGGAATGACCATGCAAAAACTGCGCGACGAGATTTCCTTCCGGCTGCGCGCTCAAAAACTTATTGATTCACAAGTGAAAGACCCTGCTGCTCCAAATGAAGATGCATTACGGGAGTACTACACAAAAAACAAAGAACGCTTTGTTGAGCCTGAATCTGTCCATGCACGGCATATTCTCGTCAAAACAGATCCTTCAGACAATGAAACCGTTAAAAAGCAAAAACAAAATAAAATTGCATCGATTCGAAAGAGACTGCTCAGTGGTGGTGACTTTGCAAAAATCGCGCAGGAATCATCCGACTGCCCCAGTAAAACAAAAGGAGGCGATCTTGGAACATTCACGAGGGGACGGATGATCAAAGAATTTGAAGACGCTGCGTTCAACCAAAAGGTGAATGAGATCGGCCCGGTGGTCGACACAAAGTTCGGGCATCACATTATACAGGTTCTTGAACACAAGCCTGAAACAACAAAATCCTTTGAAGAGGTTAAAGATCAGATCCGTTCAACGCTCCAGCAGCAAGCTCGAAACAAAGCAATCAAAGAATATATCGACGGTCTGAAGCAACAGGCAACTATTGTGTACGCAACTAAATAGCATTTTATTATATCCATCATCAACATCCGAAAAACCGCCCTGCACCGTTTAAAGTGCAGGGCGGTTTTTATCATATTCTTTTAACCCGCAGTTATCCACAAACCATGTGTAAAGCCTGTGGATAGAGTGGCATATATCATAATAACAACCTGCAAACAAAGGCGCTTGAACAGATTGCTCAAAGATTGAACACATATATTGTACGCCAAGAGGGTTGACAAACAGCATTTTACCGCGTACGTACAAAGTAGAATGCATAAACCACTCCGGCAAAAAATAGTGGTGCTGAAGTATCGTGCGGTTTTTCAGAAAGCACTGCTTTCTTGGTGCAGTGCTCTTATTTGCCTTTCACAAATACCGCAGACGCTCGCTGCGGACAATGCTACTCATATGTATAAAGGTGTCCCCATGGGAACAGTAAACGCCCTCTATGAAACGGCCACGCTCGGTGCAGGCTGTTTCTGGTGCGTTGAAGCTGCATTCCAACAAGTCCGCGGCATTACCTCTGTTGCATCGGGATATGCCGGTGGCACGATCCCCAACCCGACGTATGAACAGGTATGCAGCGGCACAACCGGACATGCAGAAGCTGTACAAATTACCTTCAATCCACAGGTCATCTCGTATGCCGAAATTCTCGACATATTCTGGAGCATCCATGACCCAACAACCCTCAACCGGCAGGGGAGCGACGTCGGTCCGCAATATCGATCAGTTATCTTTTACCATAATGAACGGCAGAAGCAGATCGCCGAGCACAAAAAAAAGAAAATTGACAATGCTGGCATATGGAGCAATCCGATTGTTACTGAAATTGTACCGTATACCACTTTTTATAAGGCAGAGGATTACCACCAGAACTTTTATAAAAACAATCCTCGGCAACCTTACTGTGTGCTCATCATCCGGCCAAAGATTGATAAGGTTAGGAAAGAGTTTCATAACAAGCTGCTGGAGCCATAAAGAACCAGAGGACACCCCCTTGACGTTTTCATGTTTATGCTTATTATTTGAGCGAAAGGCAATAGTAAAAACCAAATATTGAAAGGAGGTGTTTACTATGGCACTGACCTTATGGAGATCCAGAAAACCTTTTGAGGCCTTGACCCGTTGGTTTGACGACATTGACCGTCTGTTCAACGAGGACTTCTTCGCGACGCCGTTTGAGCGGACATGGGTTCCTGCGGTTGATGTTGAAGAAAAAGACGGTGCCTATATCGTCAAAGCGGATCTTCCCGGCCTCAAAAAAGAAGACATCCATGTTGAGCTGCAGGATGGCATTCTGACGCTTCGGGGTGAACGGAACGAAAAACATGAGGAAAAGAAGGGGAATTATTACCGGCTTGAGCGCTGCCATGGAAGCTTTGAGCGGTCATTCAGAATCCCGGAAGGCGTTACCGAAAAAGACATTACTGCAAAGTACCATGACGGCGTTCTTGAGCTGAAAATCCCCGTTCCTAAAGACGAATCAAAAAAGGCCATACCCATTAAGGTCGAATGACATTCTGCAGAAAAAAATCTCGGGGGTGCAAAAAGGCACCCCCTTTTTTTTTCTGATGCCCTTGTGAAAAACATCGCGTTTCTCTCCATCCTTTTTGCCGTTGCCGGAATCATGTACGCAGTCGAAGGCGTCATACCATTGAGCGATCTTCTCTACCCTGCAGCCGATGCCGGAGGTCAACAATCACAAAAACTCTCTCACAACAGTATGACAGGGGATACCATGCATAACAAAATCCTTAAAACCGAAGAAGAATGGAAAAAAATCCTTGATCCCATTCAATTTAAGGTCACAAGGGAAAAAGGCACGGAACCGGCATTTACCGGCGCCTATTGGGACAATCACAAAAAGGGAACCTACCGCTGCGTTTGTTGCGGCCTTGAGCTGTTCCATTCGTCTGCAAAATTCGATTCCGGTACCGGCTGGCCAAGCTTTACCAATCCAATCAATAAAACACATATTGATACACGTTCCGATACCGACCACGGCATGGTGAGAACTGAAGTGGTTTGCAGCAGATGCGATGCCCATCTCGGTCATGTCTTTGACGACGGCCCACCGCCTACCGGGATGCGCTACTGCATCAATTCCGCGGCATTACGGTTTCAACAACAACAGACTGAGTAAGCATGATGTTTAGACGGTAAGCTCTCTATTTCATCGGTCACATGGTTTTGTCTGGACGCCGTGGATACTACATAAAATAGAGCGGTCAAAGACGATGTACGCTCCGTCATGGGGACATGTGAGTTCGCGATGCTCTGCAAGAATATTGGCAAGCAGATCGTCTGACAGTGCCCCATCAGGTCTGCCCAGCTCTTTTGCTGCAATCGCCTTAATCTTGCATATATTGCCGAAACACACCTCTTTCCAGTAATCATATCTGAATTTATACCCCTTGTAGGTTGCCAATACCTTTTTGGCATCATTGAGTGCCTCATAAATAAGGCTTGAAGACATGGTTGCAGTTGTTACCGCGTCAGCTTTTGGGTCAAACGAAAAGTCTCCGAATATACTTTTGCCTACAGTTTGATTCCTTATCTTTTTTATATCTTCCTCGTTCCACGGTATATTGCCGAGTTTTGTCATCTCAATAGGGAAAAAATCCTTCAAAATGCCGCTTTGGTCGCATACGTACACAAAATGGCTGTCATGACAAATATCACAGAGGCTCGCCCTACTCTCCACGATGGAGAAAAGATACACGCCCTCGCGTCGGGGTTTCAGCGCTGTTACATAGATCGCTTTTCCACTATCGAGCACTTCCTTTTCAGTTCCGTCGACCTCTCCGATTTGTGCTGTAATGCGACGCTCGATCATGGCAATGATATCCTGATCTGTACGTTTGAGCTCAGGCTTATATTCGGTACCGCGTAATATCGATGCCGCGTTATACAACGTAATTGCCTCTCCTTTAAACGATATTCGTCCGTATCGGTTGATAAAATAGACGGTGGGTGCATCATCAGAGCGAAATATACGCAATGCCCCAGGCTGGCTCTCTTCGGCGATCAGGAATGACGGCTCAGAAATTGCTTGTGGCAGCTTGATACCTGCCCCCTGAAACGCAATGACCGTGACTTCGGGAAATTGACGGCGTATATCATGCAGTATCTTTATCTGATTGCCGCGGTTTCTCGTGTCGATCTCAACAGGATAGACCTTTTTGACCGGAAAATACATAATAATCGGTTTCCCTTCAAAATCTGAGGCATCATAGGTCTTTCCCTTCGATGTGAATGAATAGGAAGCAATTTTATTTCCAAGGCCGGTTCCGGTGAAAGTGCCGCGCAGTGCAAACCTGACCGTTTCAAGATACCGATCGGGCGAACTGACACCGCCTGCATGATAGTCGATGATAAACCGTTGGTCTTCTTTCCGCAAAATGTAAGTGTGCGGCGTACCCTGAAGATTTCCGGTCAGCGTAAAAACTTCTTTTTTCGGGTCAGGGAGAATAGGGTAGTTTGCCCCGAAACTCTTTTTGAAATCCGCGATTTCTGATTCTGTGTTCCCAACGGCTATACCGATAATGCACGCCTTGCCCGCAATCTCAGGGTCGTTGCGCAAAATTTCGTTGAGTTGGTTGAATATGTGTACCTGCTGCCGGCAGGTATGGCAATAGACATTCAGAAATTCAAGTATCGTCACATCATGGCGTATTCTGCTCAGTGAAAACTCTTCGCTGGAAACAATCCCGAGTTGGGCGCATTCTTCCGGAGTGAGCGTATTCGGCTTTGTGAATATGGGGAACGGATCGCCAATAGTAATGGCAAAACTCGAAATAACACAGATAAGGCTCATCAGAATAAAACTCGTTATAAAAACAATTCTTTTTAACGTCATAGATCTTCCTTTCAAAAAAAGGCGCTGTTACGCAATATGTGGTTATAGTAGTATCTTATACCGTTTTTCAAGGAAAAGCAAAAGCATACCTGTTAAAATTATTAGATACACTTTTAAAATTTATCGGGGCGTGGTATTAAAAATACTATGAAGGGTAAAAGCCAAGTCGACGCACCGTGTTACGGTAAAAAACATCCATGCCCAGACTGTATGTTTTGTCAGCAGTGTGCTGAAACCCGCTGTCGTGCATGCAGAAAAAAACCCGCGATACGTAAAATATCTTTTGCGCAACAGATTGAAATTTTTAATAATATCAACAATCCTGACATGTCTCTTGCGCCAATCCCTGTTTATTACACGACACAAAAGAAATAAACCTTTGATAACAACCAGCAGCGCTTTGGAGGCAGTATGCAAGGCATTTTGAAATCATTAGATATAGCGCTTGAAAATGAACTTCAGGAACGCAATTTCTATGAAATGCACAGTCGCCGTACTCGTAATCCCGTCGGCAGGGCGATGTTTGAGCACATTGCCAGGGATGAAGATGAGCATTACCGCCGACTTCAAGACCTCCATGCGCAGATGACCCGTACCGGAGCGTGGCCTGAAAATTTATCCATTACAGTACAGAGCGTTAATATCGTTGAAGCTTTACTTAATGCTGCAAATGCTTCCAAAGAATCGGTATCCGCCGATGCCGATGATCGTGTTGCAGTTGCAACGGCAATTGAATTTGAAACAAAAGGGTATTCATTTTATAAAAGTCTCGCAGAAGCTGCACATTCTCCTGCTGAAAAGAATTTTTTTACCCAACTCGCATCTATGTAACGTGAACATCTTAATTCTCTAAAGGATACATTATCTTATTTTGAGGATCCTGCAGGATGGTTTGCCCGGCATGAAAAATCATGTCTTGACGGATAGATGATGAGGAGCTTTTGATCATGAGCATTGATATTACCATAAAAATCGGTGGAGAGGCTGGTCAAGGCATTCAGACCGTCGGACAACTTCTTGCGCTCACCTGCCGCGAGGCAGGGTTGTACGTGTTTGGCATCAATGACTTTGAATCCCGTATTCGCGGTGGCCACAGTTTTTTCCAGCTTCGCATCAGCGATCAACAGGTTCGGGCACCGCATCATGTCGTCAACCTGCTGGTGGCACTTGATGAACGAACGGTAGACCTGCATCGTCGGCAAGTTTCACCCGATGGCATGATTATCGTCAATAAAAAAGAATTATGTGATTCGCCGAATATGCTCGCAATCTCCTTTGACGATCTTGCCGCACAGGCAGGCGATCCGATCACCGCTAATACGGTTGCCGCAGGGTGTGTTCTTGCGATCCTCCATGCCCCTTTTGATCTGTTCCACCAAGTACTCACCAATCTTTTTTCTGGTAAAAAACAATCTTCTCTTGACGTGAACCTTAAAGCAGGACGCCTTGGTTATGATGCAGCAGGCGATCGGCGTTGCTCTGCGGCACTGCCGTGGTCGGCAGCATTACAGAAAAAACCACTTATCGAAGGCTCCCAGGCAATTGCCTATGGTGCCCTTGCCGGTGACTGCAGATTTGCAGCGTTTTATCCTATGTCACCCGCCACCGGCATTATGATCCATCTTGCTGCTTGTCAAAACGATTTTCCCCTCATCGTCGAACAGGCTGAAGATGAAATTGCAGCGGCCAATATGATCATAGGAGCGTCGTTTGCCGGCGTTCGCTCGATGACCGCTACATCAGGCGGCGGTTTTTGCCTCATGACAGAGGCCATCGGTCTCGCAGGCATTACTGAAACGCCGTGTGTATTTATCAACGCACAGCGTCCTGGCCCTGCAACAGGTCTTGCTACGCGTACCGCTCAAGCAGACCTGCACATGGTTATCAGGGCAGGACAAGATGATTTTCCCCGTTTTGTTTTTGCACCTGGCAGCCCTGAACAAGCATATGCTGTTACCTCCCAAGCACTCTCCCTTGCCGAAAAATATCAAGTGCCGGCGATTGTGCTTGTTGATCAATTTTTTAACGATTCCCTTTATACCCTCGAAAAAGCATTTTTAATTCCAAATACCATTGAACGTTTCGTGCTTGACCACGCTTCAATAAACAATCCCGCAGAATATAAACGTTATGTTTTCACCGATTCAGGCATCTCGCCCCGCGCACTCCCTTGTCAGGGTACGGCTCTGGTAAAGTATAGCGGTAACGAGCACCTTGAAAACGGACACACCTCGGAAGCTCCTGAAATCCGAACTGGCATGGTCGATAAACGTGCCCGGAAACTGATCGGCATGCGATCTGAAATGCAAGGGCCTGAGCCATATTATGCCGACGCTGAGACACTGCTTTTGTGCTGGGGTTCAACCCATGGGGTTGTCCGTGAAGCTGTTAAAATGCTTCGCCAGGACGGCATTAACGTTGGGTCCCTGCACTTTTGCGATCTTTGGCCATTTCCTGAAGAAAAAGTGGCGCCGTTGCTTTCTGGTGAAAAACGCCTCATTGTTGTTGAACAAAATAGTACCGCACAGTTTGCTCAACTGCTGCGTCAACAGACGGGTATTTCCGTACACGGAGCCGTTTTGAAATACAACGGGAGGCCGCTGTATCCGTATGAAATTGTAAATGCACTAAAGGAAAAGGAGTACTCCCATGCCTGATATCAAAGATTATGAATCTTTGGTTGAGATAAAATGGTGTCCGGGATGCGGAAATTTTTCTATCCTCGCTGCAATGAAAAAGGCACTCTGTAATCTTGGACTTGCACCCCATGAGGTGCTGATTATTTCCGGTATCGGACAAGCGGCAAAAACACCCCACTATCTTGCCTGCAACCTGTTTCATGGACTGCACGGCAGGGCACTCCCTATTGCAACCGGAGCAAAAATTGCAAACCACAACCTTACGATCATAGTCAATTCAGGTGACGGTGACTGTTATGGGGAAGGCGGCAACCATTTCATTAATGCCATCCGCCGCAACATTGATCTGACCTTACTAGTCCATAATAATAAAGTGTATGGGCTTACCAAAGGTCAGGCATCTCCGACCTCTGACCTGAATATGGTTACCCGTGCGCAGCCGCACGGCGTTATGCTCGAACCGTTCAACCCGCTTGCGGTTGCCCTTGCTCTCGGATGCGGCTTTGTCGCACGGGGCTATGCCGGTAAGCCCGATCATCTTGCATCGTTGATCGAACACGGTGTCCGACATCGGGGTTTTAGCCTCATCGATATCCTGCAGCCGTGCGTCTCCTTTAATCACATCAATACTTATCCATGGTATAACGAGCGGGTGTATGAGCTTGAAAGATCCGGACATGACCCGAGCGATTTTAATGCTGCATGGGAACAGGCACGGAAATGGGGGGAACGAATCCCGATTGGACTATTCTACCGGGAAGACAAACCGACGCTGACCGACAGACTGCATGCTCTTCGCCACGGGCCACTTGTTGATCAGCAATATGTCCCTGAACGACTAGCATCGCTTTTTTCTTCTTTGTAGAGATGCGCCTCGGTATCCTCGGCGGCAGTTTTGATCCTATTCATAACGGCCATCTTGCCATCGCCGATAGTGCCCGCATAGCCTTTAATCTTGAAAAAATTATCTTTGTCCCTGCCTATTGCCCTCCCCATAAAGCCCGTCCTTTTCTTGCTCCGTACGAGCACCGATTTCGCATGGTTGAACGTGCCGTAGCGGGCTATCCACTTTTTACTGTCTCCGATATTGAAGCAAATGAGTCATGTCCATCATACGCCGGCACAACCGTTGAGCAGTTGCAAAAACAGTACGGACGGATACACGACTATTTTTTTATCATCGGACTTGACGCGCTCCTGACTATGATTGACTATGAAAAGTCAAAAATCAGGCCGGGAATGTGCCATTTCATTGCAACAACTCGGCCTGGATTTGCTTGGGATGTGCTGCAACAGCACATCCCAGAAGTGTTCCGACCGTATATTCACATCAATGAAATGCCGGCATTGTCAATATCTTCATCGGAGATACGTGATCGCGTTCGCACTGGGAAATCGATAGATGGCATGGTGCCCGATGCAGTGAAGCATTACATTGAAACATTTAAAATCTATACATCATGCTTTACTTAAAAAGATGATGGTCGGTGTATCATGACATTTACCGGGAAACGTACCAACCGACTTGCTTCTGAGAAAAGTCCCTATCTCCTCCAGCATGCAACCAATCCTGTGGACTGGTATCCCTGGTGCGACGAGGCATTTCAAAAGGCATTGGCTGAAAATAAACCGGTGTTTCTCTCCATCGGGTACTCGGCCTGCCACTGGTGCCATGTTATGGCGCATGAGTCATTCGAGGATTCTGAGGTTGCCACCCTCATGAATAATACATTTATTTGTATTAAGGTTGACAGAGAAGAACGTCCTGATATCGATGCAGTTTACATGCAGATCTGCCATATGTTCACCGGAAGCGGCGGATGGCCACTCACCATCATCATGACACCTGACAAAAAACCTTTTTTCGCAGCAACCTATATTCCAAAGCAATCGCGTTTCGGTAAGATCGGGATGGTGGATCTGATACCCCGTATTCGGGATCTTTGGGAGGTTCGACACAACGATTTACAACAATCTGCCGATGATATGATCCTCCTACTTTCTGAAATATCAACTGCTCGGCCAGGGGAAGAACTAACCAGCTCTGTTCTTGATGCTGCGTATCAGCAACTTGCTGATTCTTTTGACTCTCTCCATGGGGGTTTTGGCACCGCACCAAAGTTTCCGACACCGCATAATCTTTTATTTCTCCTTCGGTATCATACACGACGACCCGATTCAGCAGCGCTTTCCATGGTCGAGACAACCCTTCAAAAAATGCGGGCAGGCGGTGTTTACGATCATGTTGGTTTTGGTTTTCATCGTTATGCAACCGATCCCTTCTGGCTTGTTCCGCATTTTGAAAAAATGCTCTACGATCAGGCGCTATTGTGTATGGTCTATACCGAGGCATATCAGGCAACCGGAAACTGCCTCTATGCTGCAACCGCATCAGACATTATCACGTATGTACTGCGTGATATGACCTCACCTGACGGCGCTTTTTATTCTGCCGAAGATGCAGACAGCGAGGGAGAAGAAGGCAGATTTTACCTGTGGCATACAGCAGAAATAGACATGATTCTCGGCGAGTTAGATGCACGTCTCTTTAAACAATTATTTAATGTCAAAGAAAGCGGTAATTTTTCCGAGCATGTAAACGGGCACCGTACGGGGTTCAACATCCTACATCTTACTGATGCCGGATTGCATAAAGTTATTGCTGATCTGCGCGTTCGAGCAATGCTCAAAAAATTGTTCAGGCATCGAGCAAAGCGTATTCATCCCCACAAAGACGACAAAATACTCACAGACTGGAACGGACTGATGATTGCGGCACTTGCCAAAGCAGGACGGGTGTTTGCCAAACGCAACTACATCGCGGCTGCAGAGACCGCAGCGCAATGGCTCATAAAAAACCTCCTAACCGTTGATGGCCGTTTGCTGCACCGATATCGGGAACATAATGCCGGCATACCGGGCCAAGCTGCGGATTATTCGTTTCTCGTCTGGGGTCTCATTGAGCTGTATCAGGCTGCGTTTTGCCCTGGGTATCTCATCATAGCCCGTGATCTTATGGAGAAGATGCTGCGTCATTTTTGGGATGAACAAAACGGCGGCTTTTTCACCGTTGCCGATGATGCTGAACAGGTGCTCATCCGGCAAAAGGACGTCTATGACGGTGCTGTGCCCTCTGCAAACTCCGTCGGGATGTACAATTTGCTCCGTCTTTCTCACTTACTCGGCAATGCTGAATATGAAAATAAGGCATACGCGATCGGCAGGCTTTTTTCTCATCAAATAAACATACAACCTGCTGGACATATTATGTTTTTGGTTGCGTACGAATTTGCTGAAAGTCAGCCTGCCGAAATAGTTATTGTAGGCGATGAGCAAGATGAAAAAACCCGTAACATGCTGCTTTCTATCAACAAGTGCTTTCTTCCCCATGTCGTCGTCTTATTGAAACATACAGATCAGAGAGGTCGCCAAATAGATGCACTCTGTGGTTTTACCAAAACCATGAACCTGCTCAATGGCCAGACAACTGCTTATGTATGTAAAAACTTTATATGCAATACCCCGACCATTGACCCCGATAAAATAATCAGTAATCTACGATAACTCAGGGGCAAAAAAATTAATCAGAATGATATGTGGGTTAATGTTCGTGGAATGCAAAAAAGCAAAAAAAACGGAGCCTACAAAGGCCCCGTTTTTTATTCAAAAAAGTCTGTTAATTGAAGATATCGTAGAGAACCTTTGGTACTGCTTTCACCGGTTCATGAAAGGTTGTGGTTCCATCCCTATCGACATCTTCAAGCTTGTAATAGTATGCCTTCATGCTCTTTATCGAGGTGTCAACATATTCATAACTCGCACCTTGTGTCGGGCTGCCATTCGCAGGGATAATTTCGGAGTTTATCTTAACATATTCACCGTTTTTATTCTCTGCGCGGTAAATGTTGAATCCGTAATTATTGGTCTCGGAAGCGGTTTCCCAAAGAATCTGCACTTTTCCTTTTGATTTGAGCGCCTTGAAGGAAACGAGTTCGATAACTGTTTCTTCCTCACATACGCCTGAACAATAATTGCAATATCCGTTCGGCGACCATACTGTGCTTATGCTGGTACACGGGTCAGGATCATAGTTGCCGATATAGCACTGGAGCTGTGTAACAATGGTACAATATTTTATAACCCGCCAAGGAGTGCAACATTTTACGGTAATTGTTGTTTCGCAGCATCCTTTTTTCAGCCACGGAAAGCATTTGGGATCGTAGGTGAAATTACCTTTCGGTAAACCAATTGATTGCATGGAATAGACGGGAAGTTCCTCAAATGAACCGCCAACATAAATAATATCGTCAAAAGGACATATATGGATATATCCCCATCCCCATTCTATTTCTATAGGAATATGCAAAAGCGGTGCTTTTATTTTTGCTTTTCCATTACTATCAGTAATGGTAGAAAAAGTTTTGAGGACAGCAATGGGTTGGTAATCTTCCGGATCCCCTTTTTGGAGAATAATATCGAATTCTGCCACATAATTTTCAACAGGTGCACCACCTTGCGTGCAAATTATATCTAATGTATAAGCGCCGGTTTCCCACGTACTACTTTCATCTGATGACCAGGGGCACGTACTTAAATCAATGCTGCATTCTATTGGAGCTACCGATGCATACGTTGTCGGCACAAACACCAACATCAAAATTGCAAGTCCGTAAAAAATTTTCTTCATCATATTAACCTCCTTCCCACCCTCATTGGTTTATGACTCTAAATTTTATTCCCGTCAATAGATTAACATTTGAACAGATATCTGTCAAGAATTATTATTTTCAATTTTTTAATTTTAATTTTTTATACTCTAGTCTATTGTTTTTGTATATTATTTTTTATTTTTTATTTATACATTTGTTTTTCATCTATATTTACCTAATAGCTTCAATTTTTAAAAAGATATATGTTGATTTTCTATGAAAAAAAAATGAAAAAAAAATGAAAAAAAAAGTAAACTACTACCGCCTGAAGGCGGTAGCTTTGGACTCGGCTGCAAGCCGACTAAAGTTCATCATCCGTTTTGAAGTTATCTTCTTGTGGTTCCAAACCTTGTTGCTCAATATATTTTATGATTACTTCATCAGTCACA
>JAOAHH010000144.1 GCA_026415325.1 Thermodesulfobacteriota bacterium
TGATTTGAGTGCGTAGGGTTCGCCTTGCATTAAAAAAAGAAACGGTTGCCGTCATGGAGGTACCGAGCAGAATCAGCAGCAATGTCGGGATAAGGAACTTTTCTCGCAGCCCTGTTTTCATGTGTCTTCTCCTGTTGTAACCAAATAGATTTTACTCCGGATAGAATATAAAAACAACTACATGGATAGTGCAAGATGTTACAAACTGCTTTGCAGAGGAGTTATCGACTTTTTTCCCGGTGACTTTAGCAGAGTTCTGTGCAAGATTAAATCATGAGAGGACATGTGTTGCCCAAGGTGCATTTTTGGGTATTGAAAAACCGGAGGCAGCAAACAATGCTGCAGGGGGTTGTGGTCGCTGCCTCCGGTTGTGGGGTTAAGCGGTACAGCTGAAATGCCATGGCCTAAAATCGTCTGAAACGGTATGGGCATATGTTGAAGCACTTCTCATTCTACGGATGTGTTCTATGGTCGTATTGATCAGTTTCCATGTCTGGTATGCGGCGCAGACTCGTTTGAAAAGCTCCTCACGTTTTCGGTCGCCCGGATGAATATCGGGATGATGTTCCAAGGCAAACTCTTTGAATCGTTTTTTAACCATATCTGCCGGAGCTGTCGCGTGTATTCCGAGAAGCGTATAAATGTCATCGTTTCCGTGCTTAATAACCATTGCTATCGCCTCCCTTCTCAGATGATTCATTGTTTGCTTTTCCTTATTGCAGAGGCGATGCCGAAATAAGCAATGCTTATAATTCATTGAAATAACTTAACAAAAAATGCTCTCGTTAAGAGAGCCGTTTTTTTATTCTCATTAAATGCGCAAGCCAATGCACACATATGCAGCACGATTGCACACTTGATTTTGATTTACCGTGACAGGAGCACTTGACAATGTTATAGGGATTGTTACTTTTAGAACGTTTGCGGATGTTATAAATGAAAAGCATGGATTACTATTGTTGAAGTGGAGGTACTATCGGATATGGTTCATAAGGAAGACAAACGCCAAACGTTGCCTGATGATGCGCAACGGGAAAGACATGGTCGGCGAAAAACCCAACACGGCGATCAGTCTGAATACGGACGCTCAACCGTTTCGTGCGATCAGCCCCTCAGCGCGGAGCAATCTTCGCGCGAGGAGGCTGATCATGCACACGTAACCAAGGAACTTATGGAGGAGGTTGAAAAAATCAGGCAGGAGAATAAGGATCTCTCAGATCGTCTTTTGCGGACACTTGCCGAATTTGACAATTATAGAAAGCGAGTGACAAAGGAAAAAGAGGATCTGATCGCTTATGGAACAGAAAAACTTGCATCTGCGCTTCTCCCGGTGCTTGATAATTTTGAGCGAGCCTGTGAGCAAGCGCACACAGCGCAAGATGTGCGGCAGGTAATCGAAGGGGTTGAAATGATTTTGAAGCAGTTTCGTGAGACCCTTGAAAAATTCCACATAAAGTCTTTTCATGCAGCCGGCGAGCCGTTTGATCCCGAAAAGCATGAGGCAATTGCACAACAGGAGCACGATACTTATCCGCCAAACACGGTGACAGCCGAGGTTCAAAAGGGGTATGTTCTTGGGGACAAGTTACTCCGTCCGGCACGGGTTATCGTTGCAAAAGAGCCGACGGTAAGCACCCCGGAATAAATCACTATACAATTGTGAAGAATGCAGCGGCTTGCCGGCCGATTTAAGATCATGCTTTCCGAGCCTCGGCGGCACCTTTGCAGTGTAAATTACCACGCAGTCATGGCACGAAGTCTTCGAATACGATCCTCAACAGGGGGATGCGTGCTGAACAGATTCAGCAGTGCTTTGCCTGACAAAGGATGCACAATAAACATATGTGCAGTGGAGGGGTGAGCCGGCAAGGGGATACGTTCTGATGCAAGGCTTAGTTTTTCAAGTGCGCTGGCAAGACTCAAAGGATTTCCGGCAAAGCGCGCGCCGGTTTCGTCAGCCAGATATTCCCGCGAGCGTGAAATGGCGAGCTGGATGATCAATGCGGCAATCGGCGCAATGATGGAAACAATCAGCATGCCGATACCGCTCCTCTGATCATCTTCATCCCGTGCACCTGCTCCGAACATCGCCGCCCACCGCAGCATGTTTGCGAGCATGGTTATGGCACCGGCAAGCACGGCGGCAATGGTACCGATCAAAATGTCCCTGTTGTGGATATGAGCAAGCTCATGAGCAAGAACCCCTTCAAGCTCATCTTGGGTAAGCAGTCGCAAAATACCCGAGGTAACCGCAACAGCAGCATGGCGGGGATTTCTGCCGGTCGCAAAAGCGTTTGGCGAATCAGAGGGAATAAGGTAGATTCGGGGAAGCGGCAGTCCTGATGCGCTGCAGAGCTTGCGAACAATGGCATAAAGATCAGGGGCTTCTGATTCAGACACCTGTTGCGCACGATAGAGCGAAAGAACGATCTTATCGCTGAACCAATAACTGAAAAGATTCATGCAGAGGGCAAAGACAAGAGCGATAATCATACCATTTTGTCCGCCCGCTGCGTTTCCAATCCAAACAATAAGGCAGGTTAAAACGCCAAGGAGCAGCGCGGTCTTCATTTGATTGCCCATTGTCTACCTCCATATAATTCTCATGGTTGAATTAACAAAACGCTGTGCGTGACCTGGGTCAACTACAAGATAATGAATTTTTTACGCGCCGTCAAGGTGCCAGAAGGTGCCAGGGGTAAGTAAAAAAAATATAAAAATTTTTTCCAACCAAGCTTGACATTTTCTTAAGCGGTCTTATTTTTTTTGCGTCCGTACCATATGGCAATACCGGAGTCCATATATTCATTACATATCCAATCTCATTAACCATTTACGGAGGTGAAAGTATGAAAATACGACCACTGCAAGACCGCATCATTGTCAAAAGACTCGAGGGCGAGGAAAAAACAAAGGGTGGTATTATCATCCCTGATTCCGCCAAAGAAAAACCCATGGAAGGAAAGGTAATCGCGGTTGGTAACGGGAAGTTGCTTGAAAACGGTCAGCGGACAACCCCTGAGGTGAAAGTAGGAGACCATGTTTTGTTCGGAAAATATGCTGGGACTGAAGTCAAAATCGACGGTGAAGAGCATCTGATTCTGCGAGAAGATGATATACTGGGGATTATTGAAAAGTAATTAAACTTTATTAAATGTGGAGGATTCAGAGATGGCAAAAGAGATAAAGTTTCAAGACGGACGCGCTGCGATTTTGCGAGGCGTTGATACCCTTGCAAATGCGGTCAAAGTAACGCTCGGCCCGAAAGGGCGAAATGTCATTATTGAAAAGAGTTTTGGATCGCCGACTGTTACCAAAGACGGTGTGACCGTTGCAAAAGAGATCGAGCTTGAAGACAAATTTGAAAACATGGGTGCCCAGATGGTGAAAGAGGTTGCCAGCAAAACGAGTGATGTTGCTGGTGACGGAACCACCACGGCAACGGTGCTTGCCCAAGCGATTTACCGTGAAGGGCTGAAGTTGGTAAGCGCCGGTCACAATCCCATGGAGCTTAAACGCGGAATCGATAAAGCGGTCGAGAAAGTCGTTGAGCATCTCAAGAAGCAGAGCAAACCGATCAAAGACCAGAAGGAGATTGCACAAGTCGGCAGTATTTCCGCCAATAACGATGAGACCATCGGTAACATCATTGCCGAAGCGATGGATAAAGTCGGCAAGGAAGGTGTCATTACGGTCGAGGAATCCAAGACCATGGACACCACACTCGAGGTCGTCGAGGGTATGCAGTTTGACCGCGGTTATCTCTCGCCGTATTTTGTCACCGATCCAGAGCGCATGGAGGCAGTGCTTGAGGATTGCTATATTCTGATCCATGAAAAGAAGATCAGCAGCATGAAGGATCTCCTGCCGATCCTTGAACAGGTTGCACGCAGCGGCAAGCCCTTCCTCATCATTGCCGAAGATGTTGAAGGTGAGGCGCTTGCGACGCTGGTTGTGAACAAACTCCGCGGCACGCTCAAAGTTGCAGCGGTCAAGGCTCCGGGCTTTGGCGATCGGCGCAAAGCAATGCTTGAGGATATTGCGATTCTGACCGGCGGCAAGATGATTGCCGAAGATCTCGGTATCAAACTCGAAAGCATTACATTGAGCGATCTCGGTCAGGCCAAACGGGTTACCATTGACAAGGATAACACAACCATTGTTGAAGGCGCTGGCACGAAGAAGGCCATTGAAGGAAGGGTCAAGCAGATTCGCGCCCAGATTGAAGAAACAACCTCTGATTATGATCGGGAAAAGCTGCAGGAGCGGTTGGCGAAGCTGGTCGGTGGTGTTGCGGTGATTAATGTGGGAGCCGCTACCGAAACCGAGATGAAAGAGAAGAAGGCCCGGGTCGAAGATGCTCTGCATGCAACCCGTGCAGCTGTTGAAGAGGGTATTGTGCCAGGCGGCGGTGTTGCGCTTGTGCGGGCGCTCAAAGCCCTTGAGGGCGTAAAGCTCGATACAGACGAGCAGCAGCTCGGGCTTGAGATTGTTCGCAAGGCGTTGGTTGAGCCGCTGCGCTGGATTGCCCAGAACGCCGGCTATGACGGATCGATCGTCATCGAAAAGGTTAAGGAAGGCAAAGAAGGGTTCGGCTTCAATGCCCAGACCGAGCAGTATGAGGATCTCATCAAGGCAGGTGTTATTGACCCAAAGAAAGTGGTCCGGTGTGCACTGCAAAATGCGGCAAGCGTTGCATCACTGCTGATTACCACCGAAGCAATGGTTGCCGAAAAGCCGAAGAAAGAGACACCTGCTCCCGGTATGCCTCCGGGAGGTATGGGCGGCATGGATTACTAAGCATAATCCCAACCGCACCGAAACATGTAAAAAAGTCCCTGTGCCCGGCACAGGGACTTTTTTGTTACCGAACGCTGAAAACATCGTGACTTACGAGCAACTCGGCGATATCTGCAATGGCAACGCTGAGGCTTCGAAGATCATAGACAAGCCGCACTGTTTTGATAAGTTCCCCAGGCCGTTGTAAAAAAAACCATAGCAACCAGGCAGCACCATATTTTTTCCTGTAGGCAAACAACGTGGTGAGATCAGCAGTATCTCGGGTCGCAGTATCGGAGACTATCCGAATATTGACAAAAGGCATTCGCATGGTGAGCAGACAGCGTGCGAGCTCACCGCTTTCCATATCGATAACCTCGGCACCGGTAGCGCCCCATAAAGCATTTTTTTCATCTTTTCTGTGAACGAATCCATCAACTCCAAGAACAGTTCCCGACCTGACCGGCAACCCTGCCTTGGACAATACAGAAACCGATTGCCAAGTTATCCTATCGTTGCATGAGAACATCTCGCCACCGGGTAGGGCAATGTTTTGTGCCACAACAATATCGCCAATACCAAGAAGCGGATCAAGAGCGCCGGCAGCGCCGATGATGAGCACCGACAACGGCATAAAACGGGGGAGTATGCGGCGTGCTGCCGAACCCGCCTTTTGTGCGCCGACACCAGTCCTGACGAGAATAATATCTTTTCCGGCAAGAGAGCCGGTGAAAAAAATCGTGCCCCTGCACGCTTCTCGGCGTACGTTGCCCATTTTTTTTAGGGTCTGGTGCATTTCTACCGCCGATGCAATCATAATAACCGGGAGATGAACTTTTTCCATTACCGCATCCTTTCCTGTATGGAGAGTAAAACATGTGTATTATATAAAGGCAATGCCTTTTAGAAATGAGTTGAAAGTCCTTCACTCTCTTTTTGAGATGTGGTAAATAACCGTCCAATCAATGAGGAGGTCTTATGAAGGGAATCATACTTGCAGGCGGTTCCGGCACGCGCCTTCACCCTATTACCCGCGCAGTCAGCAAACAGCTTTTGCCGATTTACGATAAACCGCTTATCTATTATCCTTTATCAGTGCTCATGTTTGCCGGAATTCGCGAGATTCTTATCATATCGACTCCTCATGATGTGCCCCTTTTTAGGCAGTTGCTCGGAAGCGGTGAGCCGTTCGGACTTTCATTCTCCTATGCTGTTCAGCCGCGGCCGGAAGGAATCGCACAGGCATTTATCATCGGCAAGGAATTCATCGGATCTGATCCTGTGTGCCTGGTGCTTGGCGATAATATCTTTTACGGACATGGATTCCCGGAAACGCTGGCACGGGCAGCTACGCTCACCGAAGGCGGATTGATTTTCGGTTACCCGGTGAAAGATCCCGAGCGTTACGGCGTTGTTTCTTTTGACAAGACAGGTCGTGTGCTTGATATTGAGGAGAAGCCCCTCCATCCGAAATCACGCTATGCCGTGCCCGGTCTCTATTTTTATGATAACACTGTTGTTCGCATTGCCGAGAACATGAAACCTTCGGCCAGAGGTGAGCTTGAAATTACCGATGTCAACAGAGAGTATCTCCGGAGAGGTCTTCTGCGCGTTGAGTTGCTCGGCAGAGGACTTGCCTGGCTCGATACCGGAACGCATGAGGCATTGCATCAGGCAGCGCTCTATGTCCAAACCATCGAAGAACGGCAAGGTTTGAAGATAGCCTGTATCGAGGAGATTGCCTATCGGCTCGGCTATATCGACTGCGAGCAACTCGAAGCGCTTGCGCGTGAGATGGCAAACAGTTCATACGGCCGCTATCTTCTTGATATCGTGCGTGAAGAAAATGAGAAGCACTATGGCACTCACCATTGAAGAAGCAGGATTGCCCGGTGTGCTCCTTATAAAACCCGATGTCTTCCATGACGATCGGGGATTTTTTGCGGAAACCTATCACCTCAAAAAATACACTGCGCAGGGCCTTCCGGTAACCTTTGTGCAGGATAACCATTCACGTTCGGTCAAAGGTGTAGTGCGCGGGCTGCATTATCAGTTGCATTATCCGCAGGGAAAGCTTATTGTTACCATCCGGGGAGAAATTTTTGACGTGGCGGTTGATATCCGGAGAGGTAGCCCGACGTTCGGCCGCTGGGTCGGCCATGTGCTTTCTGATACCAACCGGCATCAATTATACGTCCCTGAAGGTTTTGCTCATGGGTTTTGCGTTTTGAGCAATGTTGCCGATGTGGTGTATAAATGCACCGAATTCTTTCACCCTGAAGATGATCGAGGTATTTTATGGTCAGATCCCGATATCGGCATCCCTTGGCCGATCGATACACCGCTGATATCCGATAAAGACAGCCGCCACCCCCTGTTACGCACAGTAGCGCAGGATCTGCTGCCATGCTATATTCAACAAACTCCGTAATTTTCCCCATGCGATACCCGAAGCGGCTTGACGATCATCTGCACTTTCACGTTTTAGAACGGTTGACTTTTCACTGGCAATCCGCTATAGTTTTTACCCCTATGTGTAATAGTTTTTGTTTACCGGTTTGACAACCCATTACTGGAGGTCACTATGGAAGAGACGAAACCCGGACCGCTGAACGGTGTTACCGTGCTTGATTTTACCTGGGTGCTGGCAGGTCCGTTTGCCACACGCACGCTTGCCGACATGGGGGCATACGTTATCAAGGTTGAACGGTATAAAGATGGCACCAACGAGCGCCATCTGCCGCTGATTATGGAGACAAAGGAAGGGGTTGTCCAGAGTTCCTATAACATTAACTGTAACCGCGGCAAGAAAAGCATTTGCATTAATTTAAAAGAGCCAAAAGGCAGAGAGCTGATTCACGAGCTGATCAAAAAGAGCGATGTGCTGATTGAAAACTTTGCGCCCGGCGTTATGGACCGGCTGAAGCTTGATTATGAATCGGTTAAAAAAATAAATCCTCGGATTATTTATTGCTCGGTCTCTTGTTTTGGCCACTGGGGACCGTACTCCCATAAGCCCGGCTATGACATGATCGCGCAGGGTGCCAGCGGCTGGACCGATCAGAACGAACTGCCGCAGATTGCGCCGGTCTCGATCGGTGACATGAATGCGGCAATCCATGCCTGTGTAGCGATCTGCGGAGCGCTGTATTGCCGGGAAAAGACCGGGAAGGGTCAGAATATCGATATCTCTATGATGGACTGCCTGTTCTCGTTTCATGAAAACACCTTGCCGTGGTACCTATTGAGCAGTGCTCTCGGAAAACCGATCGAACCGCCTAAGATTGGACGACTCCATCCCGGGTATGCGCCGTACGGTATTTACAAGGGCAAAAACGGTTATATTGTCATTGCATCGCTCACCCAGCCCCGCTGGGAAGGTATTGTTAAGGCGATGGGTGATAAATACAAATGGTTGCTTGACGATCCCCGGGCGGCAACGGTTTCTACCCGCTGCACCCAGGAGAATGCGCCGTTTATCCATAAAGTGGTCGAAGAGTGGGTGATGTCATGTGAATCGGTTGAGGAAGCAGAAAGGATACTGGAGCAGTATGAGGTCCCGTGTTTGCGCGTGCGTTCGATTAAAGAACTTGCTGACAGCGATCCGCATATAAAAGCTCGGGAAATGATGGTTGAGATCGAGCAGCCGTTTGTCGGCAAGATGAAGATGTACGGCAGTCCGCTGAAAATGTCGGAAACCCCGTGTGGGGTCAGGGGGCATGGACCGCTTCTTGGCGAGCACACCGAAGAGGTGCTTTCCAAAGTGCTCGGTTATACCGATGCACAGATTCAGGAGTTGTATAAGCATAATGTGGTGTATCACGAGCCCGCGGTGGAGAAACTCCGCTAAGATGAGGTGACAATGAAGGGCAAAAGGGACGGCTTCGAGCCGTCCCTTTTTTACAGGTGGGTACAGCACATCATAGAAAGGGAACAGGGTTTGTCTTTTACACGGCGATCAAGCGTTTTTCTGGGAGGGATAGCACTGCTTTTAGCATGTGCAGTTTTTACAGACACCGCTGTATCGGGCATGTGGTACCGCGGCGATCTGCATGCCCATTCCGAGTATAGCGACGGCGATAGTTCTGTGGCAGAGATGATCGGTCGGGCAGAGTCTCTTGGCCTTGATTTTTTTGTGCTGACCGACCATGATACCTCCCTTGGAGGCGAACCACAACATTGGCGTGATCCTGACTACTTTTCCACAAAGATGGTGCTGCTTTACGGGATGGAATGGACAACACCTCATGGCCATGCTAATGTCTGGGCCGCTGAACCTTTTTCTTATGATGCACTGTGGCAGGCAAACAGGAGCCGTGATCCACAAACTGCCGTGTCTGCAGCGCATGAAGCTCCTGCATTATTTTCCATTAACCATCCTGCATCGGCGATCTTTTCATTGCCGTGGGAATATTTGGTGCCGGAAGGCGTTGATGCAATCGAGGTGTGGAACTCCCTGTACCGCCTGCCGAGCTTGAACCGGTGGGCAGGCCACAGGTTCTGGGATAATTTGCTGCGGCAAGGGCGTCGTATTCCCGGTGTCGGCGGCAGCGATGCTCATATGCTTAAAGGGTGGATGTCGCGTTTTTGGGGGCCGGGGAACCCAACGACATGGGTATATGCGAATTCCCTGACTGCTAAAGATATTCTTGCCGGTATCACAGCAGGCCATGTTGCAATAAGCTATGCGCCCGAAGCAGTACGCGCAGAGCTATCAGCCGATGATGACGGTGATGGTGTGGATGATTATCTATGCGGCGACACCATAGAAGCTCATGGTCAGGTGCTGACCTTTAGGGCGCGTCTGATCTTGCCGGACAATGAAGGTGTCGAAGCAGGTGAGCGGGCTCCAGAACTTGACCGTGACATTGTTGCAAAGCTTGCGGAAGGGTCTCTCCGAATGACTGATTTGCCCGCTGTGGCTGGTAGGGCGGATATGCCTCTGTATCTTGTCGGTGTTTTCAAGAACGGCTCCCTCTTCAGGGTTTTTATGATAATCGGAAACCGAGGATCATGCACGTTCCGAGATGTGGCTGCAGGTGTTGCCTATTACCGCATTGAGGTTATAGGTATTCCTTCAGTTGCCCCTTTACATCATCTGCTCTATGGGCGTGTCATTGCATTGACCAATCCGATATATGTGGATGGCCAATAGGTCTCTTACTGTACATTCGAATTTCCCATGAAGTCTCGTATTCATCCGTCGCGGCTGATTTTTCTGAGTTTTGCCGGAATCATTTTTTCGGGCATGTGCCTGCTTATGCTTCCCGCTGCCGGTAATGGCGGAGCGCTTACCTTCCTTGAAGCGCTGTTTACTGCAACATCGGCTACCTGCGTCACTGGACTTTCGGTCATTGATATCGGCACGCGGCTTACAAGGTTTGGGCAATTGGTAGTGCTTATCTTGATCCAGATCGGCGGACTGGGCATTATCACATTTTCGACCTTTTTTATTTACCTGCTTTCACGTCGCCTTTCAATCCGTAACCGTGAGATTCTCCTTCAAAGCCTCAGTCAACATCCGGTAAAGGATATGGGAAAACTTTTGCTCACCGTTTTTCAGGTGACCGGTGTTATAGAAGTGCTTGGGGCACTGTGTCTGTGGCTGCGTTTGCGGCAAGAATTTCCCGATCTTCAGGCATTCTATTATGCATGCTTCCATTCGGTTTCAGCCTTTTGTAATGCGGGGTTCTCTCTATTCCCGGACAGCCTGATACGGTATTGCGACGATATTGTCATTAATATGACCATTATGGCGCTCATCGTCCTTGGCGGTATCGGATTTATCGTGCTTTTTGATATACACCGTGTATGGCAGGGGCGGCGGCACAACATGCCGCTGAAGCTTTCATATCATTCACAGATTGTTCTTTTCACCTCCGGTGTGCTTATTGCAGTCGGGGCCGTCGTGCTGGGATGTTGTGAATGGTATAATACACTTGACCACTGCAGCGTGCAGGCAAGGATATTAGCCCCTCTTTTTCAGGCGGTTACTGCCCGCACGTGCGGTTTCAACACCCTTGATATCGGCAGGTTAACCGACGCTTCGCTTGTGATACTGACGGTTCTCATGTTTATTGGCGCATCTCCCGCATCGACCGGTGGAGGAATAAAAACAAGTACCGTAGCAGTGCTCCTTGCAATGGTTGTTGCCAATCTCCGCGGGCATGAGGACATTAACCTCAAAAACCGGCGCATTCCCCGGGAGATCGTTTTTCGGGCGGTTTCCGTTGCGTTTTGTTCGGCAGTGGTGATCGGCATAGCAACGCTCGTACTGGTGCTGTGTGAAAACGGTGCAGCAGCGCACCAGCAATCACACCATGCGTTTATCGAGTTGCTGTTTGAAGTGGTCTCGGCATTCGGGACGGTCGGTCTGAGTACCGGTATCACCTCGTCGCTGCACGATTTCAGCAAGCTGATTCTTGTTTTGGTCATGTATATCGGCCGAGTCGGGCCGCTGCTGCTGGCCATCGAACTTGCGGGCGGCGGAGGGAGGCTTCCCTATCGTCTGCCTGAGGAGGAAAACATTTTAATCGGATAACTACATTGCGTGTGAGGTGCTGCCATGAAAAATTTTGCCGTTATCGGTCTTGGCAATTTTGGTTTTTTTATCGCGCGGTTTCTTGCCGAGCGCGGTTGCAGCGTACTAGCTATTGACTCCCAGGAGGCGCAGATCGAGCGGATCAAACCGTTTGTTGATAAAGCCGTCATTGCAGACGCCTCCAATAAGGAAGTACTCGAACGCATCGGGGTTCAGGATATGGATGCGGCTATCGTCAGCGTCGGCGAGCGGGTTGACACCAGCGTTTTGATAACCTTGTATTTAAAAGAACTTAAAGTGCCGCAGATTATCGCCAAGGCGATCAGTGAGGATCACGGGAAAATCCTCCATATTGTCGGTGCAACCGATGTGGTGTTTCCCGAACGCGATGTTGCGGCAAAGATCGCCGAGACCCTTGCCAATCCGAATATTCTTGATACGCTCAGTCTCGGACCTGAGTACAGCATGGTGCAACTTGTTCCCCCTCCCCAGTTTTTACATAAAACGCTCCGCGAGCTTGATATCCGCAACCGCTACAACGTACAGGTAATCGCCGTCAAAGAATACGTGCCCGAGAACATCATCGCAGTACCACACGCCAACTATACGATCAAGGATAGCGATGTGCTGCTGGTGATCGGCAAGCAGGACGATATTGAAAAGCTCAGAAAGCTCTCTTAGACTGGAGCGCAGCTGCAGTACGCTATCAGCCCTTTTTTCTGAGTATATGCACGGCGGTTGCCTTAAAGGTTGCGGTGAGGCGTGTGCCTGTTCGGATACCGAGCGCTTCCCGGGATTGGCCGGTCACGAAGGCTGTCAGTGGAAAGCCGCAGTCAAGCACAACCTTGTAAAAAAGTCCTTTTAAAACCACATCGACCACGGTTGCGGCAAACATATTGCGGGCGCTGGTGGTATGTGGAGCCGATACTGTGCCAAGGGTTACGTGCTCTGGGCGAATGCCGATAAGGAGCTCTTCACCTACCCGCGCATCCGCAATTGCAGTGACCCGCTGATTCCCGACTGCAATGGTGACCATACCATTTTTTGTTTCTGTAACCATCCCACGCAACAGAGTTTCCATGCCGACAAATGTGGCGACAAATTCGTCCTGCGGCGCATTAATCACTTCCTCGCAGGTTCCGATCTGCACGACCGTCCCGTCGCGCATAACCGCCATCCTGTCTGCAAGACGCAGCGCTTCGTCCTGATGGTGGGTGGCAAACACAACGGTTGTTTTCATTTCTGAGAGTACGCTTTCAAAATCCTGGAGGAGTGCTTCACGGGTCGGCGGATCGAGCGATGAAAAAGGCTCATCAAGAAACACGATACGGGGATTTACGGCAAAAGCCCGGGCAAGACTTACACGCTGGGCCTCACCGCCGGAGAGCGCTTTGCTTGAACGTTGCGCAAGATGCTCAATATGAAAACGTTCGAGGATATAGGGTACAATCCGACGAATCTCCGCATGCGGAATCCCTCTCATCTTTAATCCCGCTGCTACATTGTTGAAGACGGTTGTATGGAGCAGCAACGGTTCTTGAAACACCATGGCAATGCTGCGGCGATAGGCAAGGAGAGCAGAGCTGCAGGTGATATTATTTTCGTTGAACCGAAGGGTTCCCCTCATGGGGCGCAGCAATCCGGCAAGCACAAGGAGCAGCGATGTTTTTCCAGCACCATTCGGACCGATAAGCGAAACCACTTCTCCCTGATGAACGGCAAGATGAGGAATTGAAAGTGTGGTGCGGTTGTCGCGCTGCAGAATTATATCACATGCTTGGAGAATTATCGGATTGTCGTTCATTGTGGCCGGTCATGCTGCTGAATTGCAGTCAGGAGTATATTAATCATAAATGCCAATACGAGTAGGATGATGCCGAGTGCAATCGCCAGATCGAAATTACCGCGGCTTGCTTCCATAACCGTTGCGGTGGTGAGCACTCGGGTGTAGCCTTTGATATTACCGCCAACCATGATGGAAGCGCCGACCTCGGAGATAACACCGCCAAAGCCGGCCATGACCGCGGCAAGCAGCGGCAGCCGTGCCTCTTTGACGAGCAGCCACACCATCTGCACTCGGGTGGCACCGAGCGCAAGTATCTGGAGTCTCAGATTTTTGGGCAAATGCTGGATGGCCGCAACGGTGATGCCGGTGACGATGGGCGTTGCGATCAGTGCCTGCGCGATCACGATCGCCGCAGGGGTATAGAGAAGATCGAGAAATCCGAGCGGACCGCTGCGCCAAAGCAAGATCGTAACAAAAAGCCCAACAACAACCGGCGGCAGCCCCATACCGGTATTCACCATGCTTACGATAATTTTTTTTCCGGGAAATTCAGAAAGGCCGATCATTACACCGGCAGTCATGCCCAGCACAACACTGATGAGCGTTGCGATGCCGGAAACCTTTAAGGAAAAGAGGGTGACATGCAAGGTTTCTCGGTCAAGGGTCAGCAGTAGGATAAACGCCTTTTTAGTGCCTTCAACAATAATGTCCATTATACGGTATTATATTACAACATGGTTAGACGGTGTGTTTATCGACTATACCACAGGACAGGGCGTGATGGCATAAAAAACAAAAGGCCCCGTTACGGGGCCCTTTTGTTTCCGCTATGATCGTTGTGTTATGTGCATGACGGCAACTGCATTACTGGAGGACAGTTTTGATTTTGTTCGTTAATGAGTGTATTGTCAACGCAGCCTTCAGGAAGTGTCCACGTACTCCCATCCGGGCATGTCCACGAACCATCCTCATGCAACGTATAGGTTTTGTTGTTGAGGATGATCTGTCCTTCTCCTCCTGAGGTTGTTTTGACGGAATAGCAGGCATGGCCGGTACGGTCATACAATACCATCTCTTTGGTTTTCCAGTCGTATTCGGCATATATGCAAGTTTTTCCGGTATTGTCTTTGTATGTTGTAACGGTTTTACCGTTCACCGCATCGTTTTCGGTTGTAAACGAAGAGCCGTCTTCGAACTTAAGCAGCAGAGAGCCGTTATCAGAGAGACTCATGCACACCGGGCAGTTTTTGTCGGTATGGTATTTTGCAAGGCAGCCCATATCGCATTGCGGCAGAAAATCGCCGCATGGGGTGCAGCGGGAAAAACCGCCAGGAACGGTTGTGGTGGTTGTCTGGTTGTCGCCAATGACGGTGAGTGATACGCCGGTAGCTTCTATTTTGCCGCGCTTTACCGTTACGGCATAAGACCCCGGTTCGGGGTTTGCCGAGATGACGGCAATGGCAAGCACCCGTGTGTTCAGTGCAAAGGCAAACACCGTGCGTATCGCATCTTCACGCGGGCCGGTGAAGACGACCTGTGCTCTGCCGAAACCAAGCCCTGATCCCAGAATGGTAAAAAGCTTTGTCTGGGACACCGGTGCGCTTTCGATCTCATCAGGCGTTATTGCGGTCAAGGTCGCATCCGCCGCAGCGCTGACCTCAGCGGTTGCCGTTATGCGCTGCGGCGCAGCAACCATCACAAAAGCACAGACCATGCAGACAATACTGAGTACATATGCTCGTGGGTGTTTCATCATTCTTCCTCCTCCCTCTCGATGTTCTGTGGGATTGTTCCCGATACCGTTATTATTTTGACTGGGGCTGCTGCTCGATGCGTCCCCAGTAAGGTATTTCTATTGTCCCTTGATCTTTATCCGTTGTGGTTATCAAAAGTTTTCCACGGAGGATTGTGCCGGGCACAGCTTTACTGTGATCAATAGAAACTTTAACGTTATATTCCATGCCCTGTGTTACCTTTTCAACGGTGGCATTGATTGCGGGATGTCCCGTTTCAGCTTTCAGGACTTTAAAGGAATGACTGCCGGTTGCTTTGAGGTTGATGGAGCGTTCAGCTTGCTTGCCTTGTTGTACGACGCCAAACGAGAGCATCTGGGGGTTCACCATGATGTTGCCGATAACGTCGCCGGCTACCGAGAGCACCAGTGTTTTAATTGTTGGGTGATCGGTGGTGATAGTTATCCGTTCATGGAAGCGCCCTGGTTTTATGCCGGGCAGGACCGCCACTTTTATCTTTTTCTCAGGATCATTCTCAAACCCTGATGGGTTGACGGCAACCTGAATTGACTTATGGGAGGATTCTGCGGAAATGATTTTTGCCGTGTCTTTGTCATTACCGATGATACTTGCATAGCGGACGGGTGTTTCCCCCTTTTGTATTTTACCGAATACGAGCTGCTGGGGATTTACGGAGAGCAGCACCTCGATATCAGCAGAGATTTTGAGGGTAACGTTCTGTTGCATGGGGTCATTGGTCGTTACCGTGATCGTCTTGTCATTTCTGCCTTGCCGCGATCCGGTATTGAACGTAACGTCAATGGTTCCGCTTTGCCCCGGCTGTATTTCTTTGCCGGATGCCAGCGCAGCGGTACAGCCGCAGCTTGAGCGCACCTTGTCGATGATAAGCACCCCCGTCCCGGTGTTTTTGAAGGAAAACGAATGTTTCAAGCTCTGGTTCTGCGATGCTTTGCCGAAATCATGGGTGAGCTCTGAAAACTCGATGCGCGGTGTTCCTGGCGCAGGGTGCTTGGCGGATTTTGTTTTTCCAGCACAACCGATAACTAGCATGACACTCAAAAGAAGACATGCTGCAATACGACGTGAGAAAAAAGTATTCTGCATAGATCTTCCTCCTGATATAGTTTTCCTCTTTAGGAAGAACATGAGAGCAAAACCGGGACAACAGTCTATATTTTTTAACCATTCTATGCCATGCTTATAGTTCCGTCAATGTGCTTTTCATTATTTTTTTGTTTTGGGAAAGAGGAAGACAAGATGAAATACTTTGCAGCGATTGTATGGTTTTTAGCACTACCATTGTTTTGTAGTAGCCCTGCCGATGCAGAGAACAAGAAATATATCGTGCTCGCAACAACAACCAGCATGCAGGACTCCGGACTCCTCGACGTTCTGGTGCCGTTATTTGAAAAAAAGACAGGCTTTTTTCTCAAGACCATTGCCGTTGGATCCGGGCAGGCGCTGGCACTTGGCAGCCGAGGCGAGGCAGATGTTCTCCTGGTGCATGCACCACACGAAGAGGAACGGTTCATGTTGAGCGGCAACGGCATCCGGCGCAGAAAAGTGATGCACAATGACTTTATTGTTGTCGGTCCACCCGAGGACCCGGCTGGCATTCGCACCGCCGGTTCCGCAGTCGAAGCGTTTAAAAAGATTGCCGGACAACACGTTCTTTTTATCTCACGCGCTGACAACTCAGGAACCCATGCTGTGGAACGAAGGTTATGGCAGACAGCAGGTGTGCAGCCCGAAGGAATGCGATGGTACCAGGAAACCGGGCTTGGGATGGGGCAGTCACTCGGTATCGCATCTGAAAAAGGAGGCTACACGCTTTCTGATCGAGGCACGTTTTGGGCGCTCAAAAAGAACTTACAGCTGGCAGTGCTTGTTTCAGAAGATGCCCTTCTGAAGAATGTCTATCACGTTATTGAAGTCAACAGCCAAAAGTTTCCAAAAGTGAATGCAGCAGGGGCTAAAGCGTTTGCAGATTTCATAACTTCCCCCGAAGCGCAACAGATCATCAAGACCTTCGGCGTTAGCCAGTATGGCGAACCTCTGTTTTACCCGGCAGCAGGTCAAGAGTGAAGGGAATAATGAGCATGCTCGGTGGTGGAATGATATCATGCTCGGAAGTCTCGAAAAGCTCTTCTGGATTATAGCTGTTGCCGGTTTCGAGAAGTTTAGTAAGCCGTGTTATGTGTCTTGTGAAACAACGTCTTTAACAACCAATTCTTTGGCAGCGGCCGGAAGGTGACGGTTGTGCCGGGCGATGGAAGCGCAAAGGGGACAAATCCCCTCTCAGTCCACCTTACAAAACTAAAATAAGGGTCCTCAAGCGGCCGGCTGAATTCATAGCGCATTTTCGATGGCAAGCCTTCAGGAGTTATATCGGTAACAGTGACCGTCACATCGGAAAATCGCAGTGGAACGTTTGGCGGAAGCGGCTCTCCGGGGTCGCGAAAAAACTGGTTCCATTTACCGGAAAGGAGTCCTTCCGGTATGCACACCTCAAGGGTGTGATCATCAACGCGCTCAAGCTCAACACGAAGAAGTCCCGCAGATAGCAGAAATAAGCGGAGTCCGCGGCTTTTGCCATTCACAGTGTGCAAAAACGGGACGTAGAACAGCATGAGATCTGAAGGCATATTAACAACAATAACACGATGTGCGCTTATGGCCTCTCCGGGTTGTGGCAGCGTTTCTGCTGCGAGCGTAAACGGACGCTGGAGAAACATCGGCAACAAGGTCAGCGGGACAAATAACAGAGAGGATAGCACGATATGGATTCCAATCCAGATTACTGCAAGGGTTATACGGAGCTTTCCCCAACTGGTACTAAAAAGAGCTTTCTCACGAATGGCCCCCAGAAAGCGCGCGATTATGCCCATGCATCCTAAACCGGTAAAAAAGAGAAAGCGATTACTCGGGAGTGTTGCGCAGAAGGGAATTGCGGAGAGCATCATGCCTATACCGAAAAAACAAAGCGCCCGTTCTTTTTGCAACAACGGCCACAACAGCCATGCGCAACAGAGAATGACCGCTCCGGCAAAAACGGCATAATATTTTGCTTGATTTGTCGACAGCACGGCAAAGAGATCAGAACTCGGCAGTGCAATTTGCCCAAGCAGCAGAACCGGTAGGCGTTGGGTCATCTCCATGGCAAACCGAAGTGGGGCGTTGGTCGGATCAATATAGACGCCTGAATGAGCAGCTCCGAAATCAAGTCTCGTATAGATGATCCGCCACACAATGCCGAGAACAACATAAGGCAGGAGTACGGCATATCGCATCAAGGGTTTTCCGGTATCAAGAAACATCGCATAAGCAATAAGGTACGCTCCTGCGGCAACACCGGCTTCGCCCGTCAATAACGCAAGGATAAAACACCCTATGGCGAACGCACCGGCCGATCTTCTTCTGGAATGTCGCCATCTGTCATGGGCGAGCACGGTCAAAAAGCCGAACACAGCTGCAATAATAGCATAGCGGTTGCAAAGACTTCCCACAGCTATTGCATGGCTATAATCGATACAATAAAGCAACGTTGCAAGAGCAGCGACCCACGAAACAGAAAGGAAACGTCGGTACAGGAGTGCTGACACGTACATGAGTAAGGAGTACCACACCATGCTGTGGATGTGCATAAGCCAAGGCGAATCCGGGAAAAGATTAAAGTCAATCCAATGGGTGAAAGAGGACAACGGGCGCAAAAAGGAGATTTTGTGCCGCGGGTGCGTCCACCACGGATACATCCCTACCTCAATCCCATCGCTGATAACAGAGGGGTCTCCTTTGGTAAAAGGGAAGGCATCGAGAACGGAGCGGGGCATCCCCGGAATGGATGCGTTCCGCATCATGACTGCTCTTATGAAATAATCGTCTCCTGCAAGTCCGGTTATAAGAGATGGAAGGGTAAGGGCAAACGTTGCAATCAGGATCCACCTCGATGTATGCTTTCCAATAAGGCAACGCCTTATGTGTTCAATCATTGCAGCAATGCTCCATGGCGGTGTTTCGACAATGCCCTGTGGCAGTAATGACAGTATCTCTGACGAGCTCTTAGTGAACGTCATATGAGAGCATTAATCCTTTTGTCAATACTCCTTTGTCAATACTCCTTATCGAAAGATGAGCGGTTTGAGATTGAACAGCGTCCTGACATTATTTGCAGCGGTAAAAAGGTCTTTATCAGCAGCGAGCAGTTTATTCATGCGGCCACTTGATATGCCAAGCCGGTGTGCGGCATCGCTTATTTTGCCATGCGCATGATAGAGCATATCAAGCAGTGTTGCACACATAATCGGATACAGAGGATTTTTAGGATTCATGCGAGGGGCGGTATCGCTGCACACAAAGGATATGATGCGGGCATCAAGTTCCTGAAGCGGCGTTTCTTTTCTAGTACGCAATGCTATCGCCTTTCTCAGCCTGCGCAGTGCGCGTTTTTTATTTTCGTGTTGCGAGCGGCTTTCTTCGGCGATGACCGAGATGCCGGTCGGCAGATGTGTTGCACGGATTGCACTATAGGTGCGGTTGCGCTTTTGCCCGCCATGCCCTGATGCAGTATAAGCATCAAAACGGCACTGCCCTGCAAAATGTTCCTCATCCATGAGCAAAAAAGGGTAGGCGCCTTGTTCTGGAAAGGGAGACTTTTTCATAAAAAAGGTTTTTTTATAGAAATAACAAATCGTAGTTTTTAGTTGTGCTCATCATATTATGCTACAACTATTTGTTTTTGCTTGCAATCTTTTTATGGGCGATATGCTTATCGATATGCATTCATTACCCGAACTGGCGGTGTAACCTTGTGTCAAACAACATACAATTGCCTTAAAAAATTGGTACGTTATTTGATGCACATGGTATGATATACATTTAAAAGAGCGGGTGAAATTGTTCGTGTTATGCGCATTCATGCTCAAATCGTATTAGTAATATTATTTTGTTTTTTTACGGTAATGCAGGCGGTGGCAGTCGAGAATAGGCACCATGCATCGATTGGTTTTGCCGGCGGACCAGTGTTTTCTATTGGGCTTATTCCAATGCGTTCTTCGGCGGTGTTACTTGGCACAGGCACCGGTATCTACAAAAATATAAATGGTCAAACGATCTGGACACCAGCAAACGAAGGGCTTGGCTCAACCTATGTCTATGACGTTGTGCCCGACAGTGTTACGGCAACGATCCTATATGCCGCGACACGGCAGGGCATTTACACGAGTACCGACGATGGCGCGGAATGGAACGCAGCAGGACTTGAGGACTATCAAGTGTTTGCGGTCATCGTTAATCCTGTGACGACGACCTATCTTGCTGCAGGCACACCTGAAGGGGTTTTCATAAGCATTGATGGCGGCACGACATGGGCAGAACAACCAACGGGACCACCCAACACGTATGCGTTTGCCGTTACCACTCGCTCACCCCGCACCCTCTATGCCGGGAGCCTGACGGACGGGTTTTATAAAAGCACGGATTTTGGGACGACGTGGACTGCTGCGACCAGTGGCCCGAATGAGGTGCGGAGCCTTGTGGTCCACCCAACAACAAGCGGGATTCTCTTTGCCGGCACCAACGCCGGCCTTTATAAGAGTACCGACAACGGCGCTACATGGAAGCGCATCGCCAATGATTTTGCCCATTCAGCGGTATATGATCTTGCACTCAATGCATCGGAGCCCTCAACCATCTATGCTGCGACCGATATTGGCATGTATAAAACGACCAATGGGGGTATATCGTGGACGGCGATTAACAATGGTATCGTCCGGTACCAAGACAGCGGTCCATTTGCACGTGCTCTCGCCCTCAATCCACTGACGCCCACAAACCTTTATACAGGCATATACAGCGGTGTGGGTAACGATTTTGATGTGTATAAATCAACCAACAGCGGCGTTAGCTGGACACAAATAAACCGCACACTTGCAAATACCAGCATCCTTTCGCTTGCGTTTGACGCAGAGAATCCTTCGATCGTTTATGCCGGGACACGTACCATGGCGGTTTTGAAAGCCACCGACCGTGGGGTGAGCTGGAAAGAAGCAAACGAAGGATTTACCGATTATTTTGTCAGGGTGGTTGCGGTGAACCCCGAGGAAGGGACTGTGTATGCCGGTACGCCGACCGGCATGTTTCTCAGCACTGATAGCGGCGCAACCTGGGCGGCAGCAAGTCCGAATCCGGAAATTTATTGTATCACAATTGATCCGTTTCATCCCTCTGCGGTTTATACCGGAACGAATCACGGCATTTTCGTCACAACGGATGCAGGAGAAACATGGATTGGGAAAAACGACAATCTTACTAATCCTTATGTCACGTCTTTGGCATTCCATCCATACACGCAGGATGAGCTTTATGCGGGAACACAAGGCGACGGCGTTTTCAAAAGCACTTCAGGAGGAGCAACATGGTCTGTTGCGAATAGCGGACTTTCAAGTACAGATATACTTGCGCTTGTGTGTGCCCGCACACATCCTGCAACCTTGTTTGCGGGCACACGCCGGGGGATATACGCAAGTACCGACAACGGCACTTCATGGATTTCAATCGGCGATGCGCTTACAGCCTATGCAATTAAATGTATTGCAGTACATCCTGATAACCCGGCAATACTATATGCCGGCACCGAGAACCATGGTCTGTACCGCAGCAGTGATGGCGGGGTGACATGGACGCTGGTTGATGAAGCACTGACGTCCAAAACCGTATATGCAGCATGCTTTGATCCTCAAGATTCACGGCGCATACTGGCAGGCATCGACGGCGACATTAAGGCTTATACATGGAATCGGCCGCCGAACAAGCCCACACAGCCTTCTCCCATCGACCACGCACGTGATCAATCACTTTCGTTGACATTGAGCTGGCAGGGCGGCGATCCAGATCCGGACGATACGGTTACGTACCGTGTCTTTTTCGGCGAGTCTCCTGATTTTGGCGACAATGAAACTGCCACGGTGACAATTCCTCAGTATACACCCGGCACGCTTGCAAACAACACAACCTATTATTGGAAAGTTATTGCCGTTGACAGAAGCGGTGAACAGGCTGAAAGCGATGTGTGGTCGTTTACGACGATTGTGAGTAATCCGCCAAACACACCATCAAACCCATCACCATCAGACGGTGCACAAAACCAGCCGCTGTTTGTGGAGCTTTCATGGTCGGGTGGTGATCCAAATCCGGGCGATACAGTCACCTACGATGTGTATTTCGGCATGCAGGTGCAGCCGCCCCTGGTACGCATTAATACAAAGGAAACATCGTTTATTCCCGTAATGCCGCTGCTGCCGAAAACCACTTATTATTGGAAGATTGTTGCCCGTGATAATCATGGGGTTACCACGGTAGGGAGCGTGTGGCGTTTCACTACCAGGGCAATCGGAGGAGAATGTCTTGCCGAGCGTGTTGTCGGCAATGATCCAGAAGCACTTACGCTGTTGCGGCGGTTCAGGGATGAGGTGCTCGCGGCAACAGAAGAAGGCCGTGCGCTCATCAATCTCTATTATGGGG
>JAOAHH010000029.1 GCA_026415325.1 Thermodesulfobacteriota bacterium
AAGGCGGCGTACCATTCCATGTATTTGGGCACGCCCTGCGCCGCCCCATGCTCGATGAAGTCAAAATCAAGTACTAAGTTGAGCGCGGCGATGACCACGACAAACAAACTAAACCCGATGCCGATAATGCCGCTCTGATGGATGAACGGAACCTGCACACCGAAAAAACCAAGTATCATGGTGATGAAATAGACCAGCGCGATGCCCCCAGTTGCAGCCACAATGCCGAGCTTGAAGTTCTCGGTTGCCTTGATAAGACCTGATTTGTAGGCCATGAGCAGGCAAAACAGCGTCCCGAAAGTGAGCCCCACCGCCTGAATCACAATACCGGGAAACCGGGCTTCAAAGATCGAAGAAAGTCCCCCCAGCAGCAGCCCCTCAAGCGCAGCATACAGCGGTGCGGTCACTCCTGCCCAAGACTTTTTGAAAACCGTCACCAGCGCGACGACAAAGCCGCCGAGTGCCCCGACCAGTATGAACGGGCTGACCGCCGCAGGGTTTCCGGTCTCAAAAAACTTGTTCCATGTCCAAAACGAGGCAATCAGCAGAATCACGAGCAGCCAGCCGGTCTTGTTCACCGTGCCCTGAATGGTCATGACATCGCCTCTATCCGCGGTATAAGTAATGTCTTTAAAGGTCTGTTCATTCAGTGCTGGATTTGCTGTTCGCATCATGGAGCAATCCTCCTTCCCGGGTTATCCTGATTATTTACTAAAAAACTTGTTCTTCCCCGTTATGTCCTGCTCTCAGAAATCAAGGGCATGTCTGATATGTTGTAAAAGGTCTGCCATCAGAAACGGCTTTCGCAAAAACCGATACCCCCGTCTCTTGATTTCAGGCCACTGGGCCTTATCATCAGCATATCCGCTGGCAAGCAGAATTCGGAGATCTGGTCTGCGTTCCTGGAGTGCGATGGCAAGCTCGAGCCCGCTTTTTCCGGAAAGCACGACATCGGAAAAAAGCAGATCAAAGGCTTCACTATGCTCCTCGAAGACGGCAAGCGCCTGTTCTGCGCTTGCTGCAGCGGTAACCTCATACCCTTCCCTCATCAGTGCGCGCATAATCACATCCCGAATCGCATCATCGTCTTCGACAAGCAGGATGTGTTCATGGTTACCGCTGCAGCAGGGAACCGCTGTTGACCGTCCGTGCTGTTCCTCCTGAATGTCTGCCTCGTTAACTGCCGGTAAATAAAGCGAAAACACCGCGCCGCCTTCAGGCCGGTTTTCTGCGGCGACCCACCCCTTGTGTTGCTCGGCAATGGATTTTACGGTTGCAAGCCCAAGCCCCGCACCTTCTCGTTTGGTGGTAAAGAACGGCTCAAACATTTTATCGCGGTATTTTTCATCAATACCTTTCCCCGAATCTACTACGGAAAGCCGCACAAACGCCCCCGCCCTCCCGTCAGGCAGTCGTGCAGCTTCTTCCGCTGAAATTACCACGTTGTCGGTCCTGATGATGATCGTGCCGCCGTCCTGCATTGCATCGCGGGCGTTGACCGTAAAGTTCATAAGTATCTGCTCGATACGACCTGCATCCGCACGAACCGTCCATACGTCAGGTGAGCATTCGGTGATGATAAGAATATCCTCACCAATAAGGCGGTCAAGCAGTTTCAGCATATCCTGGACAATATGGTTTACGTTTAAGGGTTTGAGCTGTGCCTGCTGTCGCCTTGAAAAAGAAAGGAGTTGGCGCACCAGCGCCTCTCCTCGGGCAGCTGCATTTTGTATTTGGTGGAGTTCTTCATACCATTGTTGCCCTTCGGTAATATCTTTTAGGAGAAGTTCACAGTAGCCGTTGATGGTCGTAAGAATGTTATTGAAATCATGGGCTATACCTCCCGCAAGTGTGCCGACGGTCTCAAGGCGCTGCATCTTTAAAAGCCTCTTTTCAAGCCGCTGCTTTTCGACCTCAGTCTTGCGCTGCTGCGTGATATCACGCATCACCCCCAACAGCCCGACAATGGCACCGTCTTCTCCGATAATCTGCGTTATTCGGATCTCTACCCAGAGAAGTGAACCGTCTTTGGCTACGCTTTCAAGCGTAAGCAGCCGGGGGTGTTCAAGGTCGGGGTGAGACCGGATCAGTTTTCTGAGCTGTGCAGCAAGCATCCGGTAAGAGGCTGGGTTAAAAAGCCTATCGAGCGATAACGCTTTAATTTCTTCCGGCGTGTAGCCGAGCATCCGGATGACTGAGCGGCTCACAGAGGTGATGGTGAGGTCTGTATCCAGTGTGTAAAGAACATCACCAATGTTATCGGATAAAAGGCACCCCTGCTGTTCACAGTGCTGAAGTTTTTCAACAATATCCGGAACGCATCGGTGCAGCACAGGAGATGAGCTCCCGTCGTAGGTGATTGGTGTTGCCATGGAATGAATGTTTGAGTGCTTTGCTCCGCAAAGATCATGGGCGCAGTCAAAGAAAACGTACCATACAGAAGTCGCTGTCGCAATGTTTTTGTTGAGCCTCATGACTTTCGACACGGCAAAAAATGCTGGATATTTTCCCCCGGTACGGATATAGTGAAGTGGCTCCCTGTAACAGAGATTGGAAATGAAAAAGTTTTTACATGTGAATCATGTGCTGTGTACCGGATGCCGGCTGTGTGAGCTTGCCTGTTCAATGGCAAAAGAGCAGAGGTTTGAACCGGCAAAGGCCCGTATCAGGGTTCATCTTGTCGGCATCCCAGAAATACCGGTGCCGGTCATCAGCAGACATTGCGATGCATGTGGCGGCAAACCGGCATGTTTGAAATACTGCCCAGCCGGCTGTATCACCTATGCCGAAGGCAATCCAAAAACCGACCGAACCGCCATTCTCATCGCTGAAACGACCGCGCAACAGTGGCTTGTCTCAGTTGCTGCTCCTGCCCGACTCCATGAACATAACACTTAAAACGTTTGCCACAATCAGAGATGTGGTTGGGGCCGCAACGCTTTCCATCGAACTCCCGACCGGCGCGCGCCTTTCCGATCTCTTTGCCCATTTGACCCACACCTATGGAAAAAACTTTGACCGGCAGGTTCGTGATCAACTGACCGGGGCATATGTCCCTTTCCTGATTCTGGTCAACACAACACCATATCGCTCAACGCACGATATAGAAACCCCGCTCCATGACGGCGATGTGGTGACGATCATGGTTCCGTTCGACGGAGGATAACCGTTCTATGCATAAGCCCTCATGCACCTATGTCGGTTATGCCGGAAAATACTTGCGGGTCGATCTTGGAAGCGGCACAATAACCGAGCACGAACTGACCAACAGCCTCGCCGAGCAGTTTATCGGCGGCGTGGGCATCGCCGCACGCATCCTGTATGATGCAATCCTGCCCGGCATCGATCCGCTCGGAGACGATAACAAACTTATGTTTTTCACCGGCCCGCTTGAAGGAACGATGATTCCCACGGCAAGTCGAATCGGGCTGTACGGGAAATCGCCGCTCACTAATTCTTTCTTTTACAGCTCAGCAGGAGGGTATTTCGGCCCTGAACTCAAGTTTGCCGGTTATGACGGCATCCTGATTGAAGGGGTTGCGTCTCATCCAGTGTATCTGTTTATTGACAACAATATCGTAGAACTCCGGGATGCATCACATTTATGGGGCATGGACACCAATCAGGTCCAACATGCAATCGCCGACGAGCTCGGATCTGAAGAGGTTCGCATTGCGGCAATCGGCCCTGCCGGTGAGCGTCTTGTTCGTTTTGCTTGTGTCATCAGCGGCTGTCGCGCACTCGGTCGGGGCGGTTTGGGTGCGGTGATGGGATCCAAAAAACTCAAAGCCGTTGCCGTCAGAGGTTCCGGTGGCGTCAGCATCCCCGATATGCGGCGTATGCGGGCGCTGCTCGACGATCTGTTTGCACGTTTCAGTGCACACCCCGCAACTTCAGAAATCCTACCGCGCTACGGCACGCCGGTTTTAGTCCATGCTAACAACGAGCTGGGGCTTTTCGGATATCGCAACTGGCAGGATGAGTACTTTCCGCAGGCAGAAGGGCTCTCGGGCGAAACCATGCGGAAAAAGATCGTCAAGCGCGACAAATCCTGTTTTGCCTGCCCTGCCCGCTGCTCAAAGTTCAGCATTGTCGGCAAGGGCATGACCGAAGGGTGCACGGTTGAGGGCCCGGAATATGAAGATATATTTTCCCTCGGTTCAATGTGCGGCCATAACGATATCGAAGTGGTTGCTGCGGCCGAGCGGCTGTGTGATGACATCGGCATTGATGCAATCGAAGCCGGCGTTGCCATCGCGTTTGCCATGGAATGTTATGAGCGTGGGCTGCTCTCCCTGAGCGAAACCGACGGCCTTGAGGTGCGGTTTGGCCGCGCAGATCTGATCGTGCCGCTTATCAAAAAAATCGGGCTCAGAGAAGGACGTTTGGGTAATCTGCTTGCCGAAGGCGTCAAACGCGCCGCTGACAGAATCGGCAAAGGGGCCGATCGTTTTGCCATGCAGAATAAAGGGCTGACGTTTCCGGGCCATTCCGCGCGCGGCCTCCCCGGTTTTGCGCTCGGCTATGCGACCGGACCGCGCGGTGCAAGCCACCATGACGGAAGGCCGACCGGCGAGCGAACCGGCCTTGTGAAACGGGCAACGATCGAAGGCAAAGCCGAATATACAGCGCGCATCAATCATTTGATGGTGTTGCTTGATGCTCTGATCCTGTGCCACCTGCCTGAAGGCATTTGGGGGCCGCTTGATGTTAGTGAGCTGCTTGTCAGATGCATCAATACAACAACCGGTATGAACATGACCCTCCAGCAAGCCACAACCGCAGCAGAGCGCATCTGGAACGTTATGCGGGCTTTTGCCGTACGCGAAGGGTATCGGCGTGAACACGACCGTTTGCCGCCGCGATTCATGGAAGAGCCCATTCCCTCAGGCCCTTCAAAGGGCATGGTAATCACACGGCAGATGCTCGATGCCATGCTCGATGACTATTACACGTTCAGAGGCTGGGATGTGAAGACCGGCATCCCTACCCGCCAAAAACTGCTCGAGCTTGGGCTTGAGGATATTGCCGAAGATATGGGAAAATACTGAAGACAAAAAAGTGAAGCAAAAGAAGGGCTTAAACGTTGAAAGGTTTATGCCTTATTCATCGCTCTTAAAATAAATCTCTTCTGCAACAGAGCACTGTAACCTCTCATCCGCTCCTCCGGAAATCTCCATATTATACGCCTCGTACCACATGCACCGATCGCATGCGCTTGTACACTGTGTGCAACATGCTTTTACCTTGACTAACGCCGATACTTACGATATTTTGCAACTTTCCATATGCTGGCAGAGTGTATCTGACCATCACATTTCACGGCACCGTTCCTCTGCTGCGCACCAGCAGTGCGATGAAAACAACCATGAATGATCAGCGGGAATTTTTAAAACACCGGCTTCAAAAACTGCGCGATTTGCGGGCTGCTGGTATCAATCCGTTTGCCAATACTTTTAAACCCCGGCATACCGCACACGATGTCCGCACTCGCATGGAGGGGAAAACCAAAGAAGAAATCGAAGGATGCACCGATGTCTTTTCACTTGCCGGCAGGATCATGTCCCTCCGTGATTTCGGCAAATCCTCGTTTTTTCATATCCAGGACCGCACTGGAAAGGTGCAGGCATACATCCAGAAAAACAAAATCGGCGAGAATCGGTATGCTCTCTTTAAAAAAATTGACATTGGCGATTTTATCGGTGTCTGCGGCAGAGCGTTTCTCACCCATTCGGGTGAGTTGACCATTCTTGTCGATGATTTTACGCTCCTCACCAAGTCACTGCGGCCGTTGCCTGAAAAGTGGCATGGGTTACAGGACATCGAAACACGGTATCGCCAGCGCTATCTGGATCTCATCGTCAACGAGTCGGTGCGCGCAACGTTTCAGACGCGCTCGCAGATCATCGCGCTGGTGCGCGAATTTTTGGTCAGCCGTGATTTTCTGGAAGTTGAAACACCGATGATGCAACCGATCGCTGGCGGCGCAGCAGCCCAGCCGTTCATCACCCATCACAATGCACTGGATATGGATCTGTATCTGCGGATTGCGCCCGAGCTGTACCTGAAACGGCTGCTGGTCGGCGGATTTGAACGCGTCTTTGAAATAAACCGCAATTTCCGCAATGAAGGCATTTCAACCCAACACAATCCCGAATTCACGATGTTGGAATTCTATTGTGCCTATGCAACGTATGAAGACCTGATGCACCTTACCGAAGACATGTTCTGTTTTTTGTGCCGCGAGCTCTTTGGATCGTTTTCCGTCACATATCAGGGAACCGTGCTTGACTTTACACCGCCGTGGAAACGCATGACCCTCAAGGAAGCGGCTGCCGTATATGCCGAACAACAACCTTCAGCGCTTGATGATCCGGCACATGCCCGGGCTGTTGCCTCCCGTTACGGCGTTGTCCTTTCGGGATCGGAATCGCATGGTGAGGTGCTCACGGCATTATTTGAAGCTACTGCAGAACGGCATCTCATCCAGCCCACCTTCATCACCCACTATCCGGTGGAGGTTTCACCGCTTGCCCGGGCAAACGAAGATGACCCAACCGTCACCGACCGGTTTGAGCTGTATGTGGCAGGCCGTGAAATCGCAAATGCATTCTCAGAACTTACTGATCCTGAAGACCAGCGCCGACGGTTCGTTGCGCAAGCCGAGGCAAAAGCCCGGCTTACCGGCGATCCAGTGGTAATCGATGAGGATTTCCTGCTGGCACTCGAGCACGGCATGCCGCCAGCAGCAGGAGAAGGAATCGGTATTGACCGGCTGGTTATGCTGCTCACTGACGCCGCTTCGATCAGAGACGTCATTCTTTTCCCACTGTTCCGCGCCGAAAGGTCATAGCCGGACATGAATGTTCCGTACGAGGTGTTTATCGCGTTCCGGTATCTCCGGGCAAAACGCAAGCAGGCTTTCATCTCCGTCATTACCGGCATTTCAATAGCCGGTGTCGGTATCGGTGTTATGGCACTGATCCTCGTGCTGGGCGTCATGACGGGTTTTACCAGCGATCTGCGGGAAAAGATTCTCGGCACTAACTCACATATCGTCATCTCGGCTCCGGGTACCATGCTGCGCGACTATCGATCGATCATGAACCAGATCAGCACCGTGCCTGATGTTATCGCCTCGACACCGTTTATTATCTGTCAGGTCATGCTTTCAAGCGGCTCGTCGGTCTCGGGTGCGGTGCTGCGGGGAATCGACATCACGACTGCGCCGCAGGTCATCGATCTGCCGAAAACGCTGGTGGAGGGGAGCCTTGAACTGCTCGAACAGGAAACCCAGAGCGCTGAAGGCGAAAAACTGCCGGGGATTATCGTCGGGAAAGAGCTGTCCCGGCTGCTCGGCATTTATCCGGGTTCACCCGTAACCGTCATTTCGCCCACCGGGCTTCTGTCTCCCACGGGTATGACGCCGCGCTGGAAAAAATTTATCGTCGTCGGTATATTTGAATCCGGGATGTACGAATACGATACCTCGATTGCCTATATTTCAAATGCAAATGCGCAGCAATTCTTAAAAATGGCAGATGAGGTGAGCGGCATTGAAATCCGGGTGCGCGATATCTACAAAACAGCGGGCGTGGTCAGCGCCATTCAGCAGCGTGTCGGCCCTGCACTGCAGGTGCGTGACTGGAAGGAGATGCACCGCAACCTGTATTCGGCGTTGCAACTTGAAAAGACTGCAATGTTCGTCATCCTTACACTGATCATTTTGGTCGCAGCATTCAGCATTGTAGCAACCCTGATCATGATGGTCACCGAGAAGCATAAAGAAATTGCGATTCTTAAAGCAATGGGAGCAACCTCTGGCGCGATTCAGAGAATCTTTATGCTGCAGGGGGTAGTCATCGGGTGCATCGGTACGCTGCTCGGGCTGGGGATGGGGTTTCTCCTTGCATTTATTCAAAACCGGTATCAGATCGTTTCGCTTTCCAAGGATGTCTATTATATCCCGGCCCTGACCGTAAAAATAAGCGCTCTGGACGTCACCTGGGTGGCCGTGTGTGCGGTGCTAATCAGCTTCCTCGCAACCATGTATCCCTCGCGTCAGGCAGCTGCGCTCGACCCTGCAGAGGCATTGCGTTATGAATAGCGCCGGTGTATCAGAAAGCAACGCCCCGCTGCTTCAGGTGCTTGATGTGTGCAAAGTATACGAGCACAACGGTTCCCGCACCGAGGTGCTCAGGAATATTCGTTTTGACGTTTTCCAAGGAGACGGGCTTGCAATCATCGGTCCTTCAGGCGCAGGCAAGACAACGCTGCTCAACATCCTCGGCACCCTTGATCGGCCAACACAGGGGACCGTTCTGTACCGGGGCATCGACCTGTTTTCGCGATCACATCGGGAGTGGGCAGCATTTCGCAACCAGAAACTCGGGTTTGTCTTTCAATGTCACCATTTGTTGCCTGAATTTACCGCGCTTGAGAATACAATGATGCCAGCACTCATCGCCGGACACAGTCGGCAACAGGCTACCCAACGGGCACGGGTGCTTCTTGAGCGCATAGGCCTTGGGCATCGGCTCCATCACCTCCAAGGAGAACTCTCAGGCGGTGAACAGCAGCGCGTTGCCGTGGCGCGGGCGCTCATCATGGAACCGGAAATTTTGCTTGCTGATGAACCGACCGGCAATCTCGATTCGCAGACAGGGAGTCAGGTGTTCGATCTTTTGCTCGAGATGAATCGGAAACACCATCTCACGCTGATTGTGGTAACGCATAATGAAACATTTGCACGACGCATGCAACGCGTGATAACACTGATCGACGGGAAAATTATTGACCAGTAAGTGTGCGATGTGGGTCATGAAGGGTTTTGCGTGACGCGTTGAAGGTGAGACGTAAATGCATTATACATTCTCGCCGCACCCCGTCAACATTACCTGAAATATGATATACAGTGCGATGCAGACAACAAGTGGCGATCTCGCATCGTGAACCCTATGGATATAACAGAAAAAATGAACAACAGACGCCACCTCATGATCAGCACGATCTTCTGCCTTGCAGGATTATTGCTTATCGCAGCTCCTGCAGGGCTGCATGCTGCCGACAGCGTAACCGTCGGGGTATTGCCGTTTTTCATCAATAGCCCTGAGCCCCTCGGCGATCTGGCAAATGCAATCCCTGCCATGATCGGATCACGGCTTGAAAAAAAAGGCGAAATAACGGTTATCCCCCAACCGACGCTTATAGGAGCCGTGCGCACCCATGGCTGGCAGAGCATCGATCAAGATCGTGCGCGCAGGATCGGTAAGGCGCTTGAGGCCGATTTCATGGTTGCAGGAACTCTTACCAAACTTGGCGCCATGAGCAGCCTCGATGTCATTGTTTTTGCCGTCGATGGCTCACGAGAACCGCGCCGGCTGTATGTCACCGCTGCAGATACCGAGAGCGTCATCGGCAAAATCAATGACCTTGCGCGGCGGCTTAATTTCCTCATCCTTGATAAGCAGCTGGTCAGTGATATCAAGGTCACCGGCAACCGTTTCATCGAGCAGGACGCAATCCTGTATGCAATACAAACCCGCAAGGGTGATGTCTTTTCACCTGAACTCTTGCAGGAAGATCTGAAACGTATCTATCAGCTCGGCTATTTTAAGGACATCCAGATTCTGAGCACCGATACCGATGCCGGCAAGGAGATCACGTTTCAGGTGGTTGAAAAGCCGATGATCAAGGCCGTGCAGATTACCGGTAACAAAACCATCAAGCTTGAAGACATCCAGAAGGTTATGGAGGTAAAACCCCGAACGATTCTTGATTTAAACAAGGTTACCGGCGATGCCGAACGCATTAAAAAGTTGTACGTTGATAAAGGATATTACGATGCTGAAATCACCTACAAGACAACGCAGCTTGATGAAGATTATGCAACCGTTGATTTTGTGATCAAGGAAAACGAGGTCGTGAAGATTAAAAAAGTGACGTTCTCGGGCAATGCGTCCATCCCCGCCCGGGAGCTCAGAAAGGTCATCGAAACCCGACCAAAGCACTGGCTCCTTTCGCTTTTTACCACAATCGGCATTTTCAAGGATGAAGCGCTTGAAAAGGATGTCGAGCGCCTTACCGCCTACTATTACAGCAAGGGGTTTCTTCTTGCACGGGTCGACAAACCCTCGGTGGAGTTCAAAAAAGGCGACGGCATCTACGTGCATTTCACCATCACCGAAGGTGAGCGGTTCACGATCGGAAAAATCGATTTTAAGGGCGACCTTATCCAGGATCCTGCTGTGCTTGCAAAAAAAATCCAGTCAAAAAGCGGCCAGACCTTCAACGGTAAGGCACTGAACGATGATTTGGTAAGCCTGAAAGGATTGTATGCAGAAAAGGGGTTTGCCTATGCCGACATTTCGCCGCTTACGGAAATTAAACAAGATGAGAAGAAAGTCAACATCACCTTCATGATCGACCGCGGGGAAAAGATCTATGTCGAGGAAATCAAAATCACCGGCAATACCCGCACCCGCGATAACGTTATTCGCCGAGAACTTCGGCTCACCGAAGGCGCCGTGTACAATTCCGAAGAGATCAAACGCAGCAAACAGGAGGTCAACAACCTCGGTTTTTTTGAAAACGTGAACATCAATACCGAACCCGGATCACGGCCGAATCTGGTTAAACTGAAAGTCGATGTCAAGGAGCGGCCGACCGGAACCTTTAGCATCGGCGCCGGATACAGCTCGGTTGACAGCCTCATGGGTATGTTCCAAATTTCACAAAACAACCTTTTTGGCAAGGGCCAGCAGCTTACCCTCATGGCACAGCTTGGCGGCAGGTCGAATTACTATAACATCTCTTTTACCGAACCGTGGTTCCGCGATACCCGCACCTCGGTCGGCTTTGATCTGTTCAACATTAAGCGCGAGTACGAAGATTTTGACCGGGACAGCAGCGGTTTTATGCTGCGGACGAGCTTCCCGTTCTTCCGGTACGACTTCACCCGTTATCACATTACCTATCGCTATGAATCAACCGACATCGATGTCGTGGATGACGATGTTGCGCTGGAGCTGCAAAAACAGGAAGGCAAAACAACGGTCAGCAGCATCACCAACAGCATCATTCTCGATTCACGGGATGACAAGTGGAAACCGCGCGAGGGTCTGTACCTCAGCGGATCGGCGGAGGTTGCAGGGTTGGGGGGCGATGCTCGGTTTCTAGGGATTACTGCCAGCGCCGCGCGGTGGTTCCCCCTGCCATGGGATACGGCGTTTATGATCCGCGGAACAATCGGGCAACTGTTCGAGATGGGCGAAGACATCCCCGTTTCGGAGAAATTCTTTCTCGGCGGGCTGGATTCGCTCCGCGGCTTTGAAGCGCGCTCGGTAGGCCCCCGTGAGCGCCGTCCCAAAGAGGACAAAACCATCCGGCTGTTCGGAACCCCGTATACCATTAAACGCCGCGGCAAAAGTGATGAAAAGGATGTCGTGGGTGGCGAAAAAGAGCTGTATTTTAACTTCGAGTATCTCTTCCCGATCATGAAGGAGGCTGGCATTCGGGGTGTTGTGTTTTTCGATACCGGCAATGCCTATGAAAAGGGTGAAAGTTTTTTTTCGGATTTGCGGCATGACGTGGGCATTGGTGTCAGATGGTATTCACCATTCGGACCGTTGCGGCTTGAATGGGGTAAAAACTTAAGTCCCCGTGATGATGAAAAGGGCAGCAATTTCGAGTTCTCGATGGGTAGGTCGTTCTAATAAGACGCTGGGGAATGCCTTCCCTGCAGCGCCGTCAAAACCGCCTCCACAACAATGGCTCCGTGATTCTGGAATCGTTTTTTCACGGGTACTGAAAGGTGTGGCCTTGTTTTTGTAATCAATATTGCAACCTGAACAACCATGGTACCAAACAATAAAAAGCATAAGCAGGAGGACAGACTATGATGATACAGCGATGTTTGAAGCGCGCGTTCTGGGGAGTGGGTGTTGTGTTGGCGCTCTGCGTATCCGCCGGTGCAGCCGACTATAAAATCGGCTATGTCGACATCCAGCGTGCCGTATCAGAGAGCATTGCCGGCAAAGAAGCAAGTGAGCGCTTTAAAACCGAGGTGAAAAAAGCCGAAGATAGCCTGCTGAAAGAGAAGAACGAAGTTGAAAAACTCGGCGAGGCATTGGAAAAGCAGAGTGTCATGCTCACTGAAGACGTACGGCGCGAACGGGAGAAGGATTTTCTGCGCCGCAAACGCGACTATGAACGTATGCTCAAAGATCAACAAACCGAATTGCAGATCAAAGAGGCAGAGCTCAAAAACGACATCCTTGAAAGTCTGCTCCCCATCATCCAGCAATACGGCAAAGACAATGGATACAGTATCATCTTTGGCAAAAGCGACGTGCTTCTGCTCTATGCAGCGGATGCACTCGATGTGACCGACAAAATCATCACGCTCTATGATGAAGCCTATAAAAACAAACCCCAAAAAGGTACAACGAAAAAATAGCATCGGTGGATGAGTGCCTATGCAAGCAAAACTGCGTGATATTGCAGCGCTCATCGGCGCGCTGCTTGACGGTGATCCTGACGCAACCGTTGACAATATCGCAGGCATTGAAACAGCGCAGCCGGGCGACCTTGCGTTCGTAGCAAACCCAAAGTATGCCCGGTTTATCCAGACAACCCGGGCAACGGCGATCATCTGCACGCCTGATACGAATGCGCCGGGCAAAAACCTGCTCAAAGTTGACAACCCGTATCTTGCCTTTGCTAAAATTATGACTTTTTTGTATCCGCGAAGGGCAGAGTCCGGCACCATTGATCCGCGGGCGGTTGTGGGCAGCAATGTAACCTTCGGCAAAAACGTCACCGTCTATCCGAGCGTCTATATCGCCGACGGCTGTGTTTTGGAGGATAACGTCACCGTATATCCGGGCTGTTACCTCGGGGAGCAGGTCTTCGTCGGCGCCGATACGCTCATCTACCCAAATGTGACGATCCGTGAAGGCTGCCGTATTGGGAAACGCGTTATCATCCATGCCGGTGCAGTTATCGGAAGCGACGGATTTGGGTTTGCCAAAAACGGATCACGGTACTACAAAATCCCACAGGTTGGCATTGTGCAGATCGACGATGATGTGGAGATCGGTGCAAATGTCACCATAGACCGCGCTGCCATGGGAACAACATGGATCAAGCGCGGCACGAAAATCGATAATCTGGTGCAGATCGCCCACAACGTGGTCATCGGTGAAGACTGTGCCATTGTAGCGCAGGTTGGGATCTCGGGGAGCACCAAAGTCGGAAATCGCGTCACACTTGCCGGACAGGTCGGCCTGGTTGGGCATATCACGATCGGCGATGACGTCACGGTCGGAGCTCAGGGTGGCGTTGCTGCCGATATCCCCGCCGGCACGGTTATGTCAGGATCGCCGGCAATACCGCACCGGCTGTGGCTCAAAGCATCGCAAACCTTTCAGAAACTTCCCGACATGAGAAAAAAGCTCCGCGAGCTCGAAGATCGAATTGCCAAGCTCGAGCGGTACATGGAGGATGGCAACAGGAAGGAGTAATGCCTATGGTATCCATCAAAGAAATTATGCAGTGTATCCCACATCGGTATCCGTTTTTGCTGGTCGACCGGGTTCTCGAGATGGAGCCCATGAAACGCATCGTCACAATTAAAAACGTGACGATCAACGAGCCATTTTTCATCGGTCACTTTCCCGGCGAGCCGATTATGCCGGGCGTGTTGATCGTCGAGGCCATGGCACAGAGCTGGGGTGTGCTGATCATCGGATCCGGTGGTGCCGATGCAGCACAAAACCTCAACGTCCGGTTCCTCGGCATCGACAACTGCAGGTTTCGCCGCCCGGTTGTTCCCGGCGATCAAATACGGTTTGAACTCGAAGCCCTGTCGCAGAAACGCAACATCTGGAAATTCAGCGGAAAAGCGTATGTTGACGGCGCCCTTGTTGCCGAAGCTGAACTTATGGCAACCATGTAATCCCGACACACGGAGCACACCATGATTCATCAAACTGCCATTATCAGTCCGAAAGCAGAGATTGACCCAAGCGTTGAAATCGGACCATACAGCATGATCGGAGATGAGGTTGTCATCGGTGCCGGCACCCGCGTTGGATCCCATGTGGTCATCAAAGGCCCGACCCGCATCGGACAAAACTGCACTATTTTTTCGTTTGCTGCGATCGGCGACATCCCTCAGGATTTGAAGTTCAAAGGCGAACGAACCGAGGTGATTATCGGTAACAATACGACTATCAGGGAATACGTTACCGTAAACCGAGGCACTAAAGGCGGCGGGGGCATCACCTCGATCGGCGATAATAATCTCATTATGGCTTACTGCCATGTCGCCCATGACTGCATTCTCGGTAACGGCATTATCATGTCAAACGGAGTAAACCTTGCCGGTCACATCCGTATCGAAGACTGTGCCGTTATCGGCGGCATGGTTGGAATACAACAATTTGTCCGCATCGGGAAATATGCAATGATCGGCGGTATGTCGGGCGTGCCGCAGGATATCCCCCCGTTTGTTATTGCGGCAGGTGAGCGGACAAAACTGAACGGCATCAACATCATCGGTCTTAAACGCCATGGATTTTCTGCCGAGACCATTTCAGAACTGAAAACAGCCTATAAAATCCTGTTCCGCTCGGGCCTCACAACCCAAAAAGCAGTGCAGCGAATCGATGAAGAAGGGCTCACCAGCCCTGAAGTGCAGGAGCTGGTGCATTTTGTGCTGACGTCAGAGCGGGGTGTGCTTCGCAAATGAAACCGGTGCGTGTTGGTGTGGTCGGCGTCGGATATCTTGGCGCTTTTCATGTGCAAAAATATGCGGCACTGTCTGGTGTTGAGCTGATAGGCATTGCCGATATCAATACCGGACGGGCACAGCAGATCTCCGCGCAGTATCAGGTCCCTGCATTTACCGATTACCATGATTTGTTCGGTAAGGTTGATGCGGTCAGCGTGGTTGTGCCGACCAGTCTTCACCATGCCATTGCACGGGATTTTCTCGCCCATGGTATAGATGTATTGGTGGAAAAACCGATCACCGTGACCATCGAAGAAGCAGATGAGCTGATCGCTCTTGCCCGAAGGGAGCGCCGCATCCTGCAGGTCGGACATCTGGAGCGGTTTAATCCTGCGCTCTGCGCGCTTAAAGGCATTGTCCAGAATCCGCTCTTTATCGAGACACATCGGCTTGCGCCGTTCAAAGATCGCGGCACCGACGTTGATGTAATTTTAGATATCATGATTCACGATATCGATATCATTCTGTCGCTCGTGAACGCACCGATACGCACCATGCATGCGGTCGGTGTGCCGGTTGTATCGCCGGGGAAAAATGATATTGCCAATGTACGCTTTGAATTTGCAACCGGATGTGTCGCCAACGTGACCGCAAGCCGGATTTCGGTCAAGGAAATGCGCAAGCTCAGGATTTTCCAGCAGGATGCTTATCTCTCGATCGACTTTGCTGCCCAGCATGCTGATGTGTATCGCCGTTTTGATGCCGGTGATGCGTATGACACCCCGCAAATCATGTATGATCCGGTTACGATCACACCCGGCGATGCGCTCGAACAGGAAATTGCTTCTTTTGTTGCAGCTGTCCGCGGACGTTCTGAACCCGTGGTGACCGGCGAAGCTGGCCGTGCTGCGCTCAAAGTCGCGTTGGATATTGTTGCCCAGATCGAAACGAAAAAAGCCGCTTTGCAACTTGGATAATGCCGTGGTTGCGGACAGGAGCACTGTTGTGACGCCCCCTCATCGGGACAGCCGCCTCGCAGTTCTCGGCCGCTCATCGCTCTTTTTCTGAGAAATTTTTTCTGAGAAGGACCTCTCGGCTTCTGCTTTGTCTCAATGGCATGTAAGCACACGCTAAGCAACAACGTATGAAAACAGGACAAAAAAAGATCCTTGTCATCGCCGGTGAAACATCAGGGGATCATCACGCGTCGCTGGTGCTCCGGGAACTCAAAAGGATCGATCCTTCAGTTGCGGTTGCCGGCATCGGCGGCGATGAGCTTTCTGCAGCAGGCATGACGCTCCTCTATCACTGTCGCGAGCTTGCCGTAGTCGGGCTTTCTGAAGTCGCGGCACGGCTACGCCATATTCTCAGGGCATACTGGATCATACGGCGTGAGCTTGACAAGAAGCCCGCCCTGCTCATGCTGGTGGATTATCCGGAATTCAATCTGATGGTGGCCGCCTGTGCGCGAAAACGACACGTGCCCGTGCTGTACTATATCAGTCCGCAGGTCTGGGCATGGCGTCGGGGACGGGCACGAAAGATCGCAGCTCGTGTTGATCGCATGGCGGTGATCTTTCCTTTTGAAGTTGCCCTGTATGAACCCTACGGTCTCACAGCACAGTTTGTCGGTCATCCACTCCTCGATCAATCGATCGAGCATCTGCCACGGGAACAAGCCCTGCAACGACTGGGCTTTCGTGACCGCCGGCCGATCATCGGCCTTCTGCCGGGGAGCAGGCAGGCTGAAATCGATCGCCTCTTTGGGCCGATGCTCGGTGCCGCAACGCGTATCCAATCCCGTTTCCCCGACGCCCAGTTCATCGTCCCTGTAGCGCCAGGCATCTCAGCGGCAGCCCTGCAGGCACGTGCTGATGCGGCAGGGGTTGCCGTACGGGTTGTGGAGAGCATGTTTTATCAGTCTATTGCCGTATGCGATTTGGTGCTCGTCGCTTCGGGAACCGCAACGCTGCAGACTGCGCTCATGCACAAGCCCATGGTGATTCTCTATCGTGTATCACCACTTACCTATCTTGCAGGCAGGCTGCTGATCCGCATTCCATGGATCGGTCTTGCCAATATCCTTGCCGGCAAGTTAGTTGTTCCCGAACTCATTCAACACCGGGTAACATCGCAGAATATCGCTGATGAAGCATGTTCGCTGCTCGGCAATCCCGAACGCATGAAAACCATCGAGGAAGAACTTGCTGCGGTGGCTAAAAAACTCGGGTCACCGGGTGCATCACGGCGCGTTGCCGAAATGGCATACGAAATGATAACATAACGGAGCCAGTAACGAGTGATCGGGAAGTAGTGTCCACAAGAGGGATGCGCTTCACCGCTCATTCTTCACCGTTCACCTTTTTTGCACCGGCTATGATTAAGAACAGCATTTTCTTGTACAAACGGCTGTTTCCGTACGTCATCCCGTACTGGAAAACATTTCTCCTTGCCATGGTATGTGCTGTGCCGGCTGCGCTGTGTTCAACCGGTATTGCCTATCTGGTGAAACCGGCACTCGATGAGGTCTTTCTCAAAAAAGATATGACCATGCTGAAACTTATACCGCTTGCCATCATTGGCCTCTATGCGGTTCGGGGTGTATTTGAGTTCATGTTCAATTATTTTCTCGGCTCCATCGGTCAGTATATCATGCGGACATTTCAAAACCGTATTTATGAACATCTGCAATCATTGCCGGTATCGTTTTTCTCAAAAAGCAGAACCGGCGCATTGATGACGCGCATCACCAACGATGTGACGCTCATCTCAGGTGCGATCAATGAGGGACTGGTCGATCTTTTTAAAGAAACCGTTACCGCGCTGGGGCTCATCGGGGTGCTATTCAAGCAGGACTTCCGGCTCGCCCTGATTTCGTTCCTCATCATCCCTTGGATGCTGGTGCCAATCTGGCGTTTTGCACAGAAAAGTCGCAGATTCAGTACCAAAGGGCAGGAACGGGTTGGCCGCATCGCAACGTTCATCCATGAAACCATTACCGGATGCCGTATTGTTAAGGCATTCTGTATGGAGGAATACGAAAACAACCGCTTTCAGGAAGAAAATACACGCCTGTTAAAAATCCGTCTTAAACGGCTCAGGATTCGGGCACTGTCAGGACCGCTCATGGAATGTATCGGCGGATGCGCTGGTGCAGCGGTCATATTTTACGGTGGCTATAATGTGCTGAACGGCACCTCGACGCCCGGAACGTTTTTCTCTTTTGTTGCCGCGCTCCTTATGCTCTACAGCCCGGCACGCAATGCAAGCACCGCTTTGCAAGACATTCAGGAAGGGCTTGCCGGCGCGCAGCGCGTGTTTGAGATTCTTGACACCCAACCTGACCTTGTCGAAAAGCCTGATGCCGTTGTGCTGCCGCCGGTACAGGGCAACATTTCTTTTAAAAATGTCTCCTTTTCCTACGGCACAACGCCGGTGCTCCGCAACATCAATCTTGATGTTTCTTCAGGGGAAATCATTGCGCTGGTCGGGATGACCGGCTGCGGGAAGACAACCATGGTGAATCTCATTCCCCGGTTTTACGACGTCACCGACGGCGCCCTTTTGATCGATGGCTATGATGTACGCGATGTAACCCTGCACTCACTCCGCTCCCAGATTGCGCTGGTCAGCCAGCATCCGTTTATCTTTAATGATTCTGTGTTCAATAATATTGCCTGCGGTAGACTTGGTTGTTCCCCCGATGAGGTTTTTGCCGCGGCACAGGCTGCTGCTGCCCATGAATTTATTGTCGAACTGCCTGAGGGCTATAACACCGTCGTCGGTGAACATGGCCAAACACTCTCGGGCGGCCAGCGCCAGCGCATTGCCATTGCGCGGGCGCTGCTGAAAAACGCCCCCATTTTGATTCTCGATGAAGCAACCTCATCGCTCGACAGCCACTCCGAGCAGCTTATTCAGAACGCCCTTGCACAGCTCATTCGCGGCAAAACAACCTTTATTATCTCACACCGTCTCTCCACAGTCCGCAGCGCACATCGTATTGTGGTGCTTGCAGGAGGACGCATCGTAGAGATCGGGACGCATGATGAGTTGCTAGCCCATGGCGGTGAATATACAAAGCTCTACTCAATTTATCTGCAGGATGACACCAGGGAGACAGCCGTATCACCAGTGTAGTCAGCCGGGGCCACGAAATAAGAGGCAACCGGCAAGGTCAAAAAATATGATCTCGCTTCCCGTGTCGTGTTGGACGTGCACCAGCAGCATTTGACTTATGGAGTGTGGTTTGGAGTGCGTTTTTTATGCGCGCCACGATCCCCAAAACCTTTATCGCGCTGACATTATAAAACAATCTCGTTTGGAATAATATCTCCTCGTTTGGTTAACCATGATGTATGCGATATACAATCTGATGCTGCTGGTACTGGCCGTTATCCTCTCACCGGTCATCATTGTATTAGTGCTTTCTCAGCATAAATATCGGACTGGTTTTCTTGAAAAATGCACCCTCTCCTACCCGATCCTGCAACTGCATGAACGCCCGCTGTGGATTCATGCAGTGTCGGTCGGAGAAGTCATGGCAGCAGCTCCCCTTATCCGGGAAATCAAACGCTGGTATCCGCGTCTTCCCGTTATCGTATCGACCATCACCGTCACCGGTAACCTCACTGCACGACGTAACCTTAAAAAGGTGGACGGCGTGATTTTCTTCCCCTACGATTACCCCGTTATCGTCAAACGCTGCATCAAGCGCATCCGTCCGCGGGCATTCATTGCACTTGAAACCGAAATTTGGCCAAATATGCTCAGAGAGCTCAACAGGCATGGTATTCCTGCAATGATCGTCAGCGGCAGGATATCAGAACGCTCCTACAAGAACTATTACCTCTTCCGGTTCTTCTTTCGGCGCGTGCTCGCCTATGTTGCCTGCTGCTGCATGCAATCAGAGGGCGACGCGCAACGCATCATCGCCATAGGAGCAGACCCCACACGGGTTGTAGTAACCGGCAACGTCAAATTCGACCTCCAGATACCGCCAATTAGCGAACACGAACATCGACGCCTTCGGGATGAACTCAAGATACAGGAGCAGCAGCCCGTTATCATTGCCGGTAGTACCCATCGGGGAGAAGAAGAGCTTTTTCTTGAAATTTTTAAAACGGTCAAACAGCGCTTCCCCGATGCCCTGCTGATCCTTGCGCCCCGTCATCCTGAGCGGTTTGATGAAGTGGCAACCTTGCTGCAGCGCAGCGGCATGCACTGGCACAAACGCACCCTGCTTGCGACCCACCATGCCGCAACGCAGCCGACCGACATCATCATGCTCGATACCATCGGTGAGCTTGCGAAAATATACAGCCTTGGCACTGTTATTTTTATCGGTGGTAGCCTCGTTCCGGTCGGTGGTCACAACGTGCTCGAACCCGGCGTGTTTAAAAAACCAGTTGTATTTGGTCCGTTCATGGAAAATTTCGCCGAAATAGCACGCATTCTCACAGAGCGACATGCTGCCTGTCAGGTGCAGAACAAAGAAGAGTGTGCCTCACAGATCCTTCGGCTGCTTGAAGACCCCGATCTGCGCGCCCGTATCGGCAATGCAGCCTTTCGGGTCATCGAAGAAAACACCGGTGCCGTAGCACGAAGCCTTGCGATGATTGAAAAAACGGTCGGAAAATTATAGGGGTGCCGTACAGATAGCCGCACTGCACGGTTTTGATCTGCGGCTGCCCTCGGATACTGCTTTTTATGAAGCCGATCTCAGCGCTCAATCGCTCGACAATATGCGCAATCTTCTATTAGGTTGCGCCGCACCCGGACAACCTGATACACAACAAAAAAGCGCCTCGTCGAAACGAAGCGCTCCTTCGTGAAAAGACCTCTGGTTACAGAGCTCTCACCTTTACTGCCTGAAGCCCTTTATGGCCCTGTTCAACCTCACAGGTTACCCGTGCCCCTTCGGACAACGTTCGGAAACCCGCCTGATCAATCGAGCTGTAATGAACAAACACGTCACCGTGTTCGGCAGTTTCAATAAAACCGAAACCCTTTTTCTCGTTAAACCACTTTACGGTACCTTCAACCATGCTGGAACACCTCCCTTCCTTGTAATAGTGCAAATAATCAATGCTATGACAAGCGCTTCCTTGAGCCTGCTTCGGAAAAGAAACATGCCGCCGGAAGAACAGCTTTGTCACACCATGATGATTGCCCGACAGCGCTGAAGCCTTGGGGGCTGCAACATCTGTATATGCAGGCACCAGAGTATCATCTGTATGCCGAACATTTCCTGTCTCCTTCGTTTAATCCATATAAAAACCCGCGGGATTAATCAAAAATCCCGCGGGTTTTGTCGTGCAAAGCTTCGTGGATTTTAAATTAAAACATGGTGCCTTATATTAACTTACCTCCAGTATCACATGCCTGCGCAGATCTGTCAAGCACAATAATTAAATAAAATTTTATTCACCGATAATTTTTACCAGCACACGCTTCTTGCGCCTGCCGTCAAACTCGCCGTAGAAAATCTGCTCCCACGGGCCGAAATCAAGCCTGCCCTCGGTCACTGCAACCACCACTTCCCTGCCCATCACCTGCCGCTTTAGGTGCGCATCGCCGTTGTCCTCTCCGGTGCGATTGTGCCGGTACTGCGCCACCGGCTCATGCGGCGCAAGCTTTTCAAGCCACTGTTCGTAATCCTGATGCAGCCCGGGTTCGTCGTCGTTGATGAAGACCGATGCGGTGATATGCATCGCGTTCACCAGTACAAGGCCTTCTTTGATACCGCTTTCCTTCACGCATGCCTCCACCTGCGGCGTGATATTGACAAAGCCGCGGCGGCTGGGAATGTTAAACCAGAGTTCTTTGCGAAAGCTTTTCATAATAAAACACTCGAATCCGTTTTTTCGTTCGTAAGTATAAGGTGAATTCCCCAGGGGTGTCAAGACCGATAAAAAACCAGAAGCCTTGCCGCTGCTCCGCACGTATGGTAGATTGAAGCGGGCAGGAGTTTTTTACAAGGACAGGCAACCATGATCATCGACATCCACAACCATCTCAGTCCTAAAGGTAGTCCTTATTGCCTCCCCGCGGAAGAGTATCTCAGCATTATGGATGAGCTCGATGTCGAGAAAGCCGTGATCCTTGGCAAAGACTACGGGCAACTGGGTGACCGGCAGTGCTCAAACCTTCCTGACGAAGAGGTTGCCTCGTTTGTAAAGGCGCATCCCGACCGCTTCATCGGCTTCACGGCCGTGCATCCTGATAGGGCGACAGAAGCCAATCTTGAACGCATAGACCGCGCGGTCACTGAGTTGGGACTTCGCGGCATCAAGCTCAATCCCGCATCGGGTTTCTATCCAAACGACAAACGCTTGTACCCGATCTATGAAAAGGCATCAGCGCTCCGTATCCCGATTGTCATCCACATGGGGCTCAAGCCTCCTGCTGAAGGGAACCGGCTCAAATACTGCCTACCGGTATATCTTGATGATGTTGCGGTTGACTTCCCGGAGCTTACGATTGTCGTTGCACACGCCGCCTATCCATGGGTTGATGACCTCATTATGGCTGCACTATATGCGCCCAATGTTTTTGTCGACATATCAACCTTAAATCAGGTTGAAGAAGTGCTCGGCTATCCGGTCGTTTTGCCGACGCTTGCAAAGATCGTGAAGGCTTTGGGCGCAGGACGAGTGGTTTTCGGCTCAGACGGTATTTTTAATATTCAGCCGCTGATTGCTGCTGTTCGCCGCGCTGATTTTCTTACGGACAGCGATCGAACGAAAATACTGCGGGAAAATGCCCTAAAAATTTTGCGTCTTACGCAATAATATCGAGCTGTGTTCCAATTCCTGCTGCAGCCCAAGGAGCTGCTGCAGCACAACTCGGTCGACCGCCATAGGCAAGAAAAAATGCTTTGGTGGTATAATCAAAAGAAGGAGACAATGCGGCAATACAAGGTCTGTTCATCGAGCTCAGCGTTCGGTACAGCATCTGGGCACCTGACAATGAGCTGTGCAGACCGATGTACGCGCTTATACTGTGTGGCGCATACCATGAAATGGATGAAACTGGTGCAATCATCATAGCAAGACTTTGATTGCCCATCTCATGGCTTTATTCTATAGCATCGGGCAACCGCTTTTTCAAGCACCGCATCTTGTATCAAGACAATGTTACATCAATGCCTTCAGAATATCCTCGACATTATCCGGAAGTTGATAACCGCGGTACCGGATGATACCGTTGCGGTCGATGATGACGCTGACGGGGATTCCCATAACACCGTAAAGCTGCGACACGGTATTCTGTTCATCATACAAAATCGTATACGGAAGCTGGTAGCGTTCCCGAAAACCGATGACTCTTTGAATGGGGTCGTTTGCGGCAATATTGATCGAAAGGATTTTAAGCCCTTTTGGTGCATATTTTTCATGTAGGCTTTTTACCCGCGGTATTTCACGCACACAATACGGGCACCACGTTGCCCAGAACAATAGGCACACAGGGTTATTGTTCCTAAATGATGAAAGTGATACCTGTTTGCCGTCGATATCCTTCAATACAAAATCGGGTGCTCGTTTGCCTTGGCTGACACCGGTTGCGCTTCGTTCCTCGGCATTGCTGCAGCCGGAGAGCATACACACGATGAGGGCGGCAATCCAAACAACGGTAATGCGCTGTTTCATAAGGCGTTCTCCTATAGCATGAGTTGACCTGCCTTAAAGATAAAGTACTCCCCGATCCCGATCATCAAAAACCCAAACGCTTTTTTAAGCGTTACCATCCATGACCCGGAACGCGGTAGTGCCGTAAGCATACCGGTAAAGGTTCCGACCAGCACAAGCAAAAAACCCATTCCCAGCGCAAAAACAAACAGCATCAGAGCGCCGAACAGAACATGTTGCCGCGATGCAACATAGGCGAGCACCGCCCCGAGCACCGGCGTTGTGCAAGGCCCTGCAATAAGCGCAGACACGCAGCCGAAGAAAAAAACACTGAGCAACCCCTGCGCACGGCCTGTTCCTGCACGCCCCGCACGAGGAAAAACTAACTGGAGAGAGAATACCTCAAGCATCGACAATCCAAACAACAGAAACAAATTGCCGACCACAAGATACGTCCATGCCGAGCTGCCGATCGTGCCGAAGAGTTTTCCGGTCAGTGCCGCAAAGATACCGAGCCCCGCATATACAACGGCAAGCCCGATGACATACAGGAGTGAGAGCAAAAACGCGTGCGCCCTATGGGAAGCTCCTTTTGCTCCGATAACACCGATCGTGACCGGAATGAGGGGATAGATGCAGGGGGTAAAGCTCGTCAGCACGCCGGCTCCGAATGAAGTAAGCAATGCAAGCAAGGGCGCTCCTTGCAGATAGAGATCAAATTTTTCGATCAAACTTTCCATGCCGCTGTGAACAACATCAGCCCGTCAGCAAAGTTGACGGGTAGCCCATCGGGCTTACGCCTTACCCATACAGTTTGTGCACAAGTTCTGCAACCCGTTTCCCCAATTTTTCGGCATTTGCCTGTGTTGCTGCATCCGGAGCGCCGACACAGGAAACGCCGTAATGGCCGGTCGCATCGAGCGGATCGCCGACAATGATCATGCCGTTGATCAGCATGGCCTGCAGAATGGAAAGCAATGTTGTCTCTTTTCCGCCTGATGCATCACCTGATGTCGCAAACGCCGCACCGACTTTGCCGCCCATTTTGCTGCGCAGGCCAACGAACGTATCGAACACTGATTTTAATTCGGCTGCCATCGTGCCAAAATAGACCGGCGACCCTGCGATGATACCCTGTGAATTGAGAAAATCGTCTTTGGTAACATCCTGTGCCGCCTTGACGACGCAGGTAACGCCCCTGACGTCCTGCACGCCTCGGGCAACTGCCTCAGCAAGCTTCCGGGTGTTGCCCGACTTTGAATAATACATGACAAGCACCTGCATATGCTGTACTCCTTTTGTGTTATTGTGGGAAACGCTCTTGCATTAATGGCAGACACCGGCAATATATCATAGAACGTGGACAATGCTATGTTGTCAGGATTATATCTAATATTTTAGAAAATTGCAAAACCCGATCTCATGGTAGTGTCTAAAGTAAAAGTCGACTTTTAAGGTTTCTGACGCTCCCTTTACAAAAAATCACTCGAAAGGCACAGCACAATGACCTTTGAGCAAGAAAACATCAAAGGATATTAGCAACAGAGTTACCTATAAAGGACGGTTACGGGGAAAAACCGAAAAAGTCACCATAATAATTGACTCCCCTATTTACTCAAAGCAAATGTTTTTGGATACCCGGTTTCGGATAAATGAATTTTATCAGTGGAAATTTTTAAAAGGTTGTATAGTATAAAAGGCGGTTGCCGTATCAAATCGCCCAAAAATCCTATTGAAGGAGATGGCCATGAAAAAATTAATTATCATAACAGCAGCGTTTTTATGCGCAGGTGTGATTGCCGCCACAGCCCGGGGGCAGGCCGAAGGCGGCCCGGGAGAGGGCATGATCGTATCGGGTTTCAAGCAGGCATTGACCATAGGAACCGAAACAGCGGTCAAGATGGTTTCCCAAACCGACGGATATTTCGGCAATCAACTCATCAAAATTTTGATGCCCGAAAAAATGAAGATCGTTGCAGACATGCTCGGCAAAGTCGGTATGCAGAAACAAGTCGATGACTTCGTGCTGAGCATGAACCGCGCTGCTGAAAAAGCGGCGCCGAAAGCTGCCTCCATCTTCGCCGATGCCATCACCTCCATGTCCTTTGACGACGCGAAGGGTTTGCTTGCCGGAGGCGACACCGCGGCGACCGATTTCTTCAAGACAAAAACATCCGCGAAAATCTATGATGCTTTCAAGCCGATCATCAGTGCAAGCCTCAGCGAAACCGGCAGCACCGCACTTTACAACGCCATCATGTCGAAATTCAACGCCATCCCGCTGGCGCCCAAGGTGTCTGTAGATCTTGAGGACTATGTAACCACCAAGGCAATGGACGGGCTTTTTCTCATGATCGGACAGGAGGAGAAAAAGATCAGAACCCAGCCTGCTGCGCGGGTAACCGACCTTTTGAAAACAGTTTTTGGAAAATAGGGAGGGAAAAAATTCTCTCAGGTCATGCTGTTCGGATCATTGACTTTTCGAAAAACTGAAAACCTATATCTTATTATGAAGATATTAGGGACGAGATATTAAGGCGATATTAGGGGCAGTCATCAATTAAAGTAAGGCCACACGGGAAAAACCGGTGCAAGTAACCATAATAGGCGCAACTATGCTTATTTTCTACCATTTACTAGCTATTTACTACAAAAAAACGGCACAAAGCATGGTGAATAGGGTGCTCAAAAACATACGGCTCAAGTGACATGTGAGGATATGTTCCTCCCTGTGCACCTCCTCATGGCAGACAAATTAAAAGCTAATCTGTATCGTTTCCTCTAAAGAAGGCTTTTTAAAATATTTTTTCTGGAGTTCCTTCAAGTCTTTCGCAAGTGATGGGGAAGCATGCTGGATGAGAAGATCCATAAGCTGTTCTATATGTTGTACTGCAGCCGCATCAAACGAACATCTGCGGTTTTTGATGAGGTTATCCAGTGCAGGCAGTACTTCATACAGACACGAAGACGCCATTTTCATAATGTTCTGATTTTTGATTAAAATATCGGTTAGTTCAGCAGCGTTGCGGTAATAAATGGAAACAAGCTTTTTACCGTCAGAAGAGTTTGAAAGAACAGCATCCCGCATAGCCCTCAGTTTTAAGAGCGTCTTGTTTTCGCTTCCAAGAAGCGCTGTTGCCGGACAACTTCCGCTCCCATAGTCATCTCCCGTGGTAAATGACCACGAATATAGACCTGGCAGAGCAGTTCCTGTCTCGTCCTTGACATCTGTCATGACCCATCCTGTATAGGTAGTTTTAGGAACAAGCCGCTGATCCAGTACAAGGGTGACTTCATGAGAAGCGCCATGGTAGAGGACAGACCCTGAAATTGGAGAGCCGGATTCGTCTTCAAGATACACACTTGAGCTGGTCAATGTTGTTTTATCCATAGCATCCTTAAAACGGATGATTATTTCTGAGGTATCGTAGGGCACATCTGTAGCATTGTTTTCTGGCACTGTTGCAATAACCGCAGGGGGGTTGTTTATGGCAAAAACGCCCGAGAGCGCTTCGGTAGTATTAAAGCCATCATTTGCAACAACTTTTATTTTATAGGTAGTGCTGTTTTTAAGCTGTGTGGTGTCAAGATCGTAGTCTGTCTTGGTCAGGTCAAGCGCGATCAGGTCCCAGGTATTTCCATTATCAGGGCTGCAGGACAAAGTGTACTTTAATGAATCGCCGTCGGCATCAGCAGCATTCCAGCTGACCGTAGTCTGACCGCTGAGCGTCTGTGAAGAAGATGGAGATGAAATGTTTAGCGTTGGAGCATGCGCAGTGCGCGGCAGAGTCAAAAGCACGCTGTTTCCGTGTTTAATGACGACATGTTCGGTAGCTTCATCAAACAGAACGCTTTCAACAAACACGGCAAAACGCACACCGCCAGCGGCCGTTTCAAACTCAGGCGTAAAAGAGGTTTTTTCAAGCACCGCGCCATTACTATCCTGCAGCTCAATAGCATAATCGCCGACGCTTGGTGACAGAGGAGCCGGGCTTTTTAATATATACACTGCATCTGCATGTGCAGTCTCCTGGCCATTTGTTATGGCAATATCGCCAGTAATAAAAAGGCGATCTTCTGATTCGTTCCCAAATTCAGCAGCTTTTCCCTTGAGGCGAGATTGGGAACGGGGGTTAACAGTAAAAAGGTTAAGAAGTGTTTGATATGAAGCCTTGCTTATCCACACATCGGCATTATAGCCATCAATATACCCGGCGATATTTTGATCCATAAGGCAAGTCCATCCCTCATTTTTTCCCTTCACTTCCAGTTCGTTGGGGACAGAGCTGTCGATATAGCGATCACGAATTAAATCATAGCCCGGGGAAATTTTTGGATCAACTTCGTCATCAATTCCGCAGACATGACCAATTTCATGCGGAGCAATGGTGCTTGATGATGTGTTAGACATGAGAACGGCATATGTTGTGAACCCTGGGATATAATTTGCATGAACGCCCGGTGCATTATAATTTTCAATCATCCATTTGTCAGGGGCAATTCCTACGACAACATTATATGTTCCGAACCAGTTGATCATTGCAAGATTTCGCAGGCATTTTTTTTGGTAAAAAATCGGATCTTGAATGAATGGTTCGATTTCAGTTTTGGTTTTGCTGATTGTCGGTGTTGTCGTATAGACCGGATACAACTTGCGTAGCGACAAATCATTTTTCGTGGCAAGGCTTGTTATGTCTGGTGGGTCTCCAGTTTTCCAGTCACCTACTGCAACCGGGGTATAGTAGGTGCGAAAATTATCTGATCTTGTGAGAAACCATTTTGCCCATTGACGTACGACTACGTCCTGATCGCCGGTAAAAACTTTTGGCTCATCCGCGTTCTGGCCAATGGGTTCAACTTCGGCATGGAGAGAATAAGTCCCTCCGTAGAAGATGGGAAATGTTATTTCGAACTTGTCGCTGTAAAAATTAATAGATCTTCCCTTCTTTATAAAATCTTTGCTGGCCACGCTGTTTTTTTCATGATAAAAAATGCAATTTTCTTTAATAAATATTGTGCCATCGCTACATGACAAAGTTACATTTGCAGGGACATACGTAACATCCGGGTATTTGGCCTGCTCTGACCAAGTGGCCTTTACACGCACGACCGTGCTCTTCCCTTTCACAAGATCAACATCCTCAACAACCTGAACAGGGATAATTTTTATATTCATTTTAGGCATCGTTGTAAAATACCACTGGTAACCGTCGCTGAGTCTTTCCCCTGACGTGCTTTTAATTTCCCCCCTGTTTAAATGAACATCATACCGCTTTCCCGGTTCTAGCTTGGGCTTGCAGGTAACCGTTGTGCCAGAGACCGTGCAATTGTCAGGTATTTCTGTGAATCTTTTGCCGTCAGCAGTATCTGTAACAATATGAATGGTGTTATCATTTACCGATTCGGGGTCAACTTTGCAGCTGAAATTCATGATAACAGGTGTTGTTTCCCAATCAACAAGTGTTGCGTTGTCTAGGGGTAAAAATGAATCGAGGGTAAACTTGCCAGGCTCACAAGATACTTCTCCCCCAATGTAAAGGGTGTACGGGCCCGTTTTTACTACAGGCTCTTTAACGAAATCATGGGCAACACTTATCCAAAATTTTTCCCCCTTATAGTTGGGTGTTACTACTATTCTGCCGTCTTCGTCAGTGGTTTGTGAAGGAGTGCTCCAAACGTCAGCTTCCGGACAGGGGCGTATTCCAATATACAGGACAAAATCACTTTCAGCATAGATCGTAAGAGGGTCATTTGAAGGCGCAACAACCAGATACCAGTCAACATCGAACGGTGCTTCTATCGCAGCTTTTTTAGGGAACCGTATCTGCGCTTCAGGGGCTGTTTTGCATTCATCATCTAAAGACCACTCCTGATATTTTAAAACTGCTCTGACATTGCGGGGAGCATAACGAAAGTCAAAACCTATATAGTAAGTACCAGCCTCTAATGTACACGAAAGGCAATTGTTACATGAGCAGACGCAAGGCCATTTTGTAATGCGTGACGCATATGGATCGGCAATATTGGTTATATCTGGGGTCAAAGTATCAGGGTAGGTGCAGGTGTCATAACCCACTTTCCCTTTTTGGGGTAGAGTGAAACTGAAAAGGGCGGTATCTTCATTAGGAAAAGAGCCTTCAAAAACAAACTCCCCTTCCTTCAGTTCAACAGGTATAGCATCATAAGCATAAATTGCTGAACTACACAATCCCGAGGCGTGCAACAGCATTGCAAGACAGATTAACAAGTTCTTTTGATGGCAAAAATGGTTCATGGTAACCCCCTTGTAAATGTTTTAAGAATCGCTGAGCAACTTTTCTAATAGAAAAGTTTAATTATGAGTATAGTTTAAAGAAGAATAGAGATCAAGTTTTTTCCTTGGAAACAGCGGTGTGGGTGATGCTTGCCGGTTTTTTTCTTGGGATTGTGCTGATGGGAAACTAAAGCGGGAATCGCAGAAAATAAGTGAGGCGTCCATGAATAATTTTTTTCTTGAATTCTAATATATGTACGGACGTTCCCTAATTACTGATCCGACCCCAGGCAATAAACATACAGTGACAGCGGATAGAACAGCACAATAAAAAAGGCCGCCTGTGACAGGCAGCCTTTTTGCTCCGGCAAACAATATTGTTACTTGCGCTTAGGCATGTGAATGGCTTTCTTATCTACGTCAAGCGCTGCCTCCATGATGCTCTCGGCGATCGTTGGATGCGCGTGAATGGTATGTGCAATTTCCTCGAACGTTGCTTCCATCTGGATTGCAAGCGCTGCCTCGTTGATAAGATCGGTCGCATGTGGACCGAGGATC
>JAOAHH010000039.1 GCA_026415325.1 Thermodesulfobacteriota bacterium
CAACAGAGGTGACATTATCGGGTTTGTTGCCATCGGGAGGGATGTCACCCACGAGCACATGCTTGAGCAACGACTTCGCCAAGCGCAGAAAATGGAGGCGATCGGCACGCTTGCCGGCGGCATTGCCCATGACTTCAACAACATTCTTGCTGCCATTATCGGATATACCGAGCTTTCCTGCGCGCACAAAAATCTGGAGCCTGGAATACGGTATAATCTGGAACAAATTCTCAAGGCAAGCAACAGAGCTGCGGATCTGGTGCGCCAAATTCTTGCCTTCAGTCGCAAGAACATGCATGAGAAAAGGCCTGTTATGCTCAATACCTTGCTCAAGGAGTCACTGCAACTATTGCGCGCAACCATTCCGACAACCATTGAAATGCGCCTCGAGTTGCCCCCGCAACCCCTAACGATTCTGGCAGATGCAAGCCAGATACATCAAGTTGTCATGAACTTGTGCACGAATGCATATCAGGCAATCGGTGATCAGCAGGGAACCATTACGGTCAGACTTACTGATTGCGAACAGGCTCCGGCAGATCTTGCAGGGTATCCGGATCTGCAGCTGGGACGCTATGCTTGCCTGACTGTAGCAGACAACGGTCCCGGCATAACGCCTGAGGTCATTGAACATATTTTTGAGCCGTTTTTCACCACCAAACCTGTTGATAAAGGAACCGGTATGGGACTTGCGGTCGTTGACGGCATTGTCAGGACTCATCACGGAGCGATACGGGTCACAAGCCAGCCAGGTGCAGGCGCAACCTTTGATATATTCTTTCCGCTGCTTGAACATCCTGAAACGGAATGCACTGCTTCCCACGAGATGGTACTGAAAGGAAACAGCGAACATATCTTATTTGTCGACGATGAGGCAACTCTTGTAGAAACAGGCAAACAACTGCTCGAACGGCTCGGGTATCAGGTAACCGCAACCCAAAGCAGCAGCCACGCCCTTGCGCTCATTGAAGAGAATCCGGGCCGGTTTCAGGTGATAATAACCGATCAGACCATGCCGGGCATAAGCGGAATTGAGCTTGCACGGAAAGTAAAAAAGATCAATCCAGAACTGCCGGTTATTCTCTGCTCCGGCTATAGTGATGTAGTAACTCCGGAAGGTGCTGCTGCTGAAGGAATCGAGGCATTTCTCTATAAGCCGGTTGATAAACACATCCTTGCCGCTGCGCTTCGCACGGCTCTTGAAAAAACAAAAAGTGTGAATCAAAAATCAGGAAACGGAACGGTGGACGCATGACCAATATCGAAATCAGACACATAATCCTCTCTGTGTTTGAACTCAAACGGGAACCGATCGCTCTCAAAGTATGGAAGGAAACACCTACCAACATTCCCTGCTATCAGGGAAATGCTTTTCCGGGCATGTGCACACAGATTGCCGAGGTGCTTACATCAGGCACCACCTTTTACACAACTGGCGATCATTGCTTTTGCACCGGTGGTGTTGTCGCAACCGGTGTTGTGCCGCCGATCACCAAAGAAGACCGCGAAGAAATCATCAAGGTTCATTTTTCAATCAGCAAAGGCTATAAAGATATTGCCACGGCATTCTGCTATGAAGAAAACATGGAGAAATTGATTCCGCGGGTTACAATCACAAATGCAGCAGTTCAGATCGGGCGCCTTCACGACATTACTGATCCGGATGTTGTGCTCATTTTCTGCACACCGGCGGCAGCGGATATTTTAAGTCGTGCATACTGCTATGACATGGGTGAACCCATACAGGGCTTTGCCGGCAACGGTGCCTGCCCTTTCCTTATCCAGTACCCGTTTGTCATCGGCAAGCCGTCATTTTCTTGCAGCGATGTATCATGGCGGAAATATATCGGTCTCACGCCCGACGAGATGACCTTCAGTTTTCCGTTCCACCTCCTTACCCTGGTGTGCAACGTTCTTCCGGACGTCGCGCATGCATACCGAAGGTACGGTGAAGTCACGGAACAATGAAGAAGCAAAGATATTGTTCGCAGGTCAGAGAGCATAAAAATGTAAAGCAAAAAGCCTTTCACATCGTCCGCATCACAGCTCTTGTTTTTCGCTTCAACGCACAGCATCGTGCATATACTATACAGCCCAAATTCTTTCTTCTGTTATCCGTTTTCTGTTATTTGCAGTCCGCGATCCGTTTGCCACTCATCCGCTGCACAATCTGCAATGCCCCATGCTGTTCGAGTTCATCCTTTTTGTCCCTTGACTTGTGGGTGTGAAGGGGCACGGAGAAAGCGTTGTTGTGTGCCTTATGCTAATTATGTCCCCTGTACCATGCGATTTTAAAGTTGATATTGACACATTTCCTGCCCGTGATAGTCTATTTTTTCGGAAAACGATTTATAAGGGGGAGGCTTGAACATGCTCTCGAGTCATATAGTTTCAAAGGTTATGCTGTTTTCTTTTACGAGACATATCAGCCAATCGACGTTAGTTGCAACATGCCTTTTTACCGTTCTACTCTCCATGATCATCGCAGGAGAAAGTGCCTTTGCAGCGTCGGCTCCCTGGCCGCAGGAATCGCATGACGGCCGCAGAACAAACTATGCGCCCATTGGCGGCATTGACAACCCTTCCCTGGTCCCGCTCTTCCCTGAAGGTCAGGAGCCGTTCAGCGACGCTGCCGAGGGTAGCATCTTGATCGGCCCGGACGACCTCTTCATCCTGCGCGATGGCTACTATCCAGGCGAGCATGTGGCGTTTGACAAGACAACGAGCAGTATTCTCTGGCGCTATCCCCGCTCCAATGTTGACCAGCCCGCGGTCGGCACTGACGGCATTGTTTACGTTTACGGCGAAAACCGGCAACCCACTGCGCTTGATCCGAAAACCGGAACGGTTTTGTGGCAGGATACAACGGTTGCGCCTGCCTCGAGCCTCAACTGGATCGCTGCGCCGGTTGTTGATGAAAATGGCAATGTTTATTTCCAGATTGACAGCGGTTTTGCCGTGTATGCATCCGGCAAGTCTAAAAAGCTCCTGTGGTCATATACCGATCAGTACACCGCTTTTGCCTATAACCAAAAAGGATTTGCGGTCAATCAGGGCACTATCTATTTCCTTGAAACAGGCATGCTTCAGTTTTTGTATGCCGTTAATTCAAAAACTCCTAAAAATCAGGTTAAGTGGCAACTTGACCTGCGACAGTTTGATCAAAACATGCCGGACTGCTCTAAAGAAGCCTGCGACATTAACTCCTATCCTCTTGTGGGCAGCGACGGCACGATTTTCATCAGGCATTACCATTACGTGTTTGCCGTCAAAGACAAAGGAACATCAGCAGAGCTTGCATGGAAGGCAGCCATACCGGGAACCATCGCATTCAGTGCCGGTGTATTCCCGCTCGCGCCGCCGGTGCTTGATGACCGAGGATATCTCTACATATGGTCGATGGTTAACGATACGCTGACCCTGTACTGTCTTGATACCGGCGGTAAGGGAAAGATTGCGTGGGCAAAACCCATCTCCGGGCAAACACGCTATCCTGATTCGCTCATAGGTGCAGGCGATCGTTTGTATGTTTTGTGCGGTGGCACCAACGATGGAGCACTCTATGCTGTTGACATGACAACCGGGGACATTGAGTTCACCCGTACCTATACCGGCAACCCGCACGGCTCTATGGCAATAGCTTCGGACGGCACCATCTATTACACCGCTTATTATTACGCGCACGACGGTCATTATTATCCCAACACGACGATCATGAAATTGGGTGAAACAACAAACACAGCCCCAACTATTCAAAGCCTCAATGCGCGACCGACAGAAGGAGATGCACCGCTTGCGGTTTCTTTTTTCACAACTGTTTCAGATTTTGAAGGTGATACAATATCCTACCGTTGGGACTTCGGCGACAATCAGACAAGCACTGAGGAAGACCCGACGCATACCTTTAACCGCCCCGGTATCTATACCGTAACGCTCACTGTCACCGACAGCAACGGTGCATCTTCATCTTCGACGCTTACCATTACGGTATATGAAAAAGAACTGCCGCCCTCAGACGGCGGTACTGGTGACGGCGGCACAGGGGGAGGAACCGATAATCAAACAAAACCTCTCTCTGTGTCAATCACCGCTACACCCATATCAGGCCATGCGCCCCTTGCGGTGTCGTTTACCGCAACGCCAAACCGCATTTACCAAAACATGACCTATTCGTGGGATTTCGGCGACCGCACAACCGGAAGCGGCAGGGAAGTATCCCACACCTATATAAATCCCGGCACCTATACCGCACAGGTGACCTGCCGGAGCACTTACTACAGCGCAACGGCATCGATTCGTATCAGGGTAACACCTGCAGGACGAGAAGTGATCAGCTTTGACTGCCTTGCGATCGAGGCCGATACAATGAGCTGCTCGGATAATGGAGATCGTTGCATCATGTCCGGCAATGTGGTCATCAACGATTTAATCGCTGTCGGGGGGAGCGTCACCATTGATAATACGCGCAACCAGATAACCGGATCAGGAGATTTAACCATCACGACCAACAGCGGCGACGAAGAAGTTCTGAGCACCGGACCGTTTACCATACAAGCAGATGTGCTTGATGATGACCACGACTGTTGCGCGCGACTTGAGACAGATGAGACATTTTTCTGGAACCTTTACGGCTTTCAGTTCGATTATGAAGGCATGCGGATCTATGATGATCACGTTGAAATACCCGGCAAACTACGCATTAGTTTTTTGGTTGGCTCACTTCAGCTTGAAGTCACCGTTATCTATTCAAAACGTGGGCGTGATCTCAGCGGGCGACTTGAACTGCCGGATATTGAGCTGTCAGGCTTTGAACTCAGCGATTGTTATCTTGATCTTGATACGTTTGCCGGACAAATCGAAGGCGGAGCCACGCTGAAAGTGCCTGGATTGAATTTTGAGATCGGTTCTGAAATCGGATTCTATTATGGCGTGCTGAACATGGTAAAGGTAGAGATCGGCGACCTTAACAAGCCGATTCTCTATTCGCCTCCACCGACGCCTGCGCCAATCATATTTTTGCAGAGCATCAGCGGCGGTCTTGAAAACATTGCGCCACAATCACCAGATCCGGTTGTACTGACTGCAGGCGCAAGTGTCTCTGGCGGACCGAAGGTGGAATTGCCGAGCATCAACCTTTTGAGCGGCACGCTTAAGGTCGGAGGCGGGGAATACGAGATGCTGGGCGCTGACATTGATCTTGAAATCGACACCGGCGGCAGGTTTACCGCAGAAGGAACCGGGTATCTGTTAAACGATGATTTTGGCACGTTCGGTGAGCTCGTGCTCATCCTCGATATCCAGCGCGGCGTGTATTTTGAAGGAAAACTTTACTATCCGCCGGGCGAAGATTTTGCGATGCTGATTGTAACCGGCGCAGGCAAAATAGACTTTGGGCTCAATTTTCAGGCTGCGCTGCAAGGGACGCTCAAAGCGCCTAATATCTTATGGCTCATTGGCGGCATGACGTTTGGCGATGCCAAAGCCTATATCGACAACGAGCTGATATCAGCAGGCGTTCAGTTTGGCGACCGGATCTGTGTGCCGTTTTTGGGCTGCGCAGATCTTACTATTAAAGCATCGGTGACCTTTGTGTTTGAGACTGGAGAACTCTCTGTGGCCCGTAACTGGGATAACATCGGCGAAGTCACGTTCAGCTACGGCAAGCTTATGAATATGTCAGGAATGGCTGCTGCCGCATCAGGGACCAGCCAAACGTTCACTATTGATGAAGATGAAAGCGCGGTCATATTCCGGCTTGAGGCATCGGGCGCAGACGCATCGTTTATTCTCGAAGCACCTGACAAAACCCTTTATACGCCGACAAGTGGGAATGCGTTCTGGCGCACAAATGCAACGATTGGCGAAGTGTGGTGCGCGGTACCCAATCCGCAAAAAGGAAAATGGACAGTGACCGTAAGCGGCACTGCCAAACGCTACACCTGCCAGTTGCTGCGGCAAAATGCAGAACCTCAGGTAAGCATCACCACACCGGATCAGGATATGACCATCTCTGCAGGGCAACCGATAACGGTGAAATGGCACGGCGATGATGCTGATGACAACGCGAGGGTAAGCCTCTTTTATGACGAGGATCGACAAGGTGGCAACGGTGCCCTTATTTGCAATGATATGCCAGTATCAGGCTCATATACATGGAACACATCTTCGGTGCCGCCGGGAAGGTATTACCTCTATGCAAAAATTACTGACGGCAAGAACACCCCAGTCATTGCCTACAGCAGAGCTGCCGTGACCGTGCGCAGCACCGGCTTACCAGCACCGGTCATCAAATCGGTTGCCCAGGGACCTGACGGACTGTCACTGCTATGGGATGCTGTTGACGGGGCTGCAGGCTATCGGGTGTATTATGGCCCGACACGTAACAGCACGCCGCTGCAACAATGCCCGGCAATTGCCGTGTGGGGAGAGACCGGTGCTGCGTTGCATGATCTTATGTGGGGCAAAAGCTATCGTATAGCGGTCAGTGCTTTTGACCGGGACGGTAGAGAAGGTGACCTGTCGGAAACCGTGGTGGTGACCATGGAGAACCGTTCGGGCAACAATGCTCCTGTTATTACTTCACAGCCCGTGACGGTTGTTCAGGCAGCCAATCCGTTTACCTATCAGATAGCGGCATATGATGCTGATAGAAATCCGATCACATACTCGATTCTGGAAGGTCCCGCAGCAATGTCGGTCAGCAGTCGCGGACTTGTCTCGTGGACACCACAGGACAGTGATACGGGCAGCCACCGGATAATCATCCGTGCAACCGATTCGGAAGGCGCCTATGACGAGCAGCAATTTGATCTATCGGTACTCTCTTCTGTGCAAAACATAGCCGATCCGTCTGTGGTTATCGAGTGCTCCACCACTGCAGGGCCTGCACCGCTTACGGTGGCGTTTGCCGCTAAAACGCATGACATTACGAGCGAGCAGCTCGCGTTTTCGTGGGATTTCGGAGATGGAACGACTTCTTCTGAAGAAAAACCAACCCATGTGTTTCAGGATCGCGGTGTGTATACCGTTATTCTAACGGCAACAACTCAAAGTGGCCGCACGGCATCGGCAAGCGTTATCATTAATGCAACCGGTGAAGTGCCGACCGTTGCCCCACCCGAGGTCAACTTGACCGTTAGAGGTTCGCAGGTATGGATTTCGCTTACACCTTCAGCAAGCGTGCAGGGCAACCGTATGTATGTCGGCAGGGGGGTGGGAAACGGAATAGATTACGAACATCCGGTTGACATCGGTGAAAAAAATGAAATTGTGTTTGCCAATGTTCCTGCCGGTCTGTATTCCGTGGTATTCCGCTCCTACCTTGCCGAAAGCGGTGAGACATGGGATTCTAAAAAACACTTTTTTGCTGTCCCGTATGCTCCAAAAAGAACAGTAGATCTGCCGACCGGCATCCTGGAGGGCCGAGTGTTTGATGCACAGACGCTCCAGCCGATTCCGAACGCGCAGGTTGGGTTTGTGTTTTATCAGACCCGTACTGATGAACGGGGAGCTTTTCGGTTTGAAGGACTCCCCGACATTAAGAGAGCTTATGCCATAGCAGATGCCAAGGGCTATCGTACAGCATCGGAAGCCGTGGCGATCCAGCAGGGGCTGACCACTACATGCAGGATTCTCCTTTGGCAAGGCGAAGACAACCAAACCTGCCCGGCCGCAACATATCTCCCCGAGCACGCTGACAAACTCCGCACCTTCCGGGATA
>JAOAHH010000086.1 GCA_026415325.1 Thermodesulfobacteriota bacterium
AGACTTGCGCTCGTGCATAATCCGAAAACGCCAGTACCACAGGCACTCCAGCTTCTTGAAACGCTTCGGGAGCATGATATAAAGGCTGTCGCAAAAAACAGAAATATTCCATCCGCTGTGAGTCAGGCTGCAGCTCGAGCACTCACGCGGAAAAGTACGCGACGTGGGAGATGATACGCGCTGCTGTTTTTACCATCAGCGATAAGGGTTCGCGCGGCGAACGAAAGGATGAAAGCGGACCGGCTGTTGCAGCACTTCTTGAGTCTGCTGGTATTTCGATACTGGTGCGCGCAATCATTCCTGACGAGTTGTCGCTTATTGAAGAAAAACTTATCGAATGTGCTGACCACCACCACCTCGATATCGTCGTGACCATCGGAGGTACCGGTGTTTCGCCACGAGACGTCACTCCGGACGCAACTCGACGTGTCATTGAGCGAGAGCTTCCTGGCATGGCCGAGGCAATGCGGATGGAAAGTTTTAAGAAAACCCCTCATGCAGTAATATCCCGGGCACTTTGCGGCATACGGGGAAAAACCCTCATCATTAATTTGCCCGGCAGCCCACGCGGTGCAGTGGAAAATCTCCAAATTATCCTTTCGGCAATTCCTCATGCAGTTGAAAAAATAAAAGGCGATCCGAGTGATTGCGCATCATCCTGAAATCTTTTTCTTGGAAAAGAGGACATATGATATCAACAAAAATGTACGGTTGGCATGGAGCCTTTTTGTATATTGATCTTACAAGCGGACATATTGAAAAACGGGATTTCAGTGAATACCTCAGGTCATGGATTGGTGGTAGAGCCTTGGCAACCCGGCTTTATTGGGACATGGTTGCACCGGAGATCAGAGCTCATGATGCTGAGAATGTGCTTATGGTGCTTCCTGGGCCGCTTGCGGGAACATCGGCCATTGCCTGTTCTCGATGGATAATGGCTGCCAAATCACCATACCTGTATCCAGAACAGTTTGCCTTCGGCAATGCAGGTGGTTTTCTCGGAGCAGCGATTAAAAAAGCAGGAATTGACGGTATGATCATCACAGGCAAGGCGCCTAAATTGAGCTATCTATATGTTGATAATGGAACGGTAACCATCTCGAACGCCGCTTTTCTGCGTGGTGCAACCACAGAACAGACGATGCATTCGCTCCGCGCAACCCATGGAGCGAATGTCAGTATCGTCTGTATAGGTCCGGCTGGCGAGGCATGTGTTCGGTTCGCTACTGCAGCAACCGATCGAGGCGGAAGCCTCTCAAATGGGATGGGAAGTGTCATGGGCTCAAAAAACTTAAAGGCACTTGTTGTCAAAGGGAGCGGTTCGGTTGCCGTGGCTGATCCTGCAGCATTGCAAAATCTCAATAAAAAAATACGGCACCTGAGAAAAGGACAAAATGAGGTATTGTATCTGAGCGAACCGATGCTCAAGGGAATTGAGCGAGGCAGAACCACCCCCTGTTATGCTTGCCCTGCAGGATGCACGCGTGCTTATTTCACGCACATATCGGGGTCGCATCAGGTGCTCCAAATGTGCGCCTCATCGCATTATTACAATGCGTGGGATCAACGGTATTACGGGGAGCCGTCAGAGCATACATTCACGGCAATCAAACAGTGCAACGATTTGGGCTTGTGTACAGGTGAGATGACCAATCTCATCTGGTTTCTTGATGCCTGCTATACACAAGGGTTGCTTACTCCTGATACCACAGGACTTCCGCTGGAGAAAATAGGCAGCATCGAGTTTATAACAACGCTGACCGATATTATAGCCAATCGTAAAGGATTTGGCGATCGACTTGCTGAAGGAACACGTCGTTTGTCCTTGGCAATGGGGAATGACGCTGCATCGCTTGCACTGCGAAGGATAACGCAGCACGGTTACGCTGCAGATTCATATGGGCCACGGATTTTTTATACAAACGCACTTTTATACGCCACAGAAGCACGAAATCCCATTATTCAGCTTCATGAATATAGTTTTACCGTTATGAAGTGGATTTTTTGGTACACAACAAGCGGCATGATGTCGTCGCTTTCTACTGAGCGGCTTCGCAATCTTGCACAACGCGTCTGGGGTTCCGCCGATGCCGTAGATTTTACTTCGTTTACAGGAAAAGCTCTCGCTGCTTTTCATATTCAAAACAGGAGCCATGCAAAAGAAGCGCTGGTTGCATGTGATCGCTTTTATCCATTGCTTGACTCGGACAAAACCGATGACGGTATCGGTGATCCTGCACTTGAAGCAAAGCTGTTTAGTGCGGTAACAGGCATACCGCTCGAGGAATCGGACTACCTTGCTTTTGGAGAGCGTGCCGTGAACCTGCAGCGTGCTGTTGCACTGCGTGAAGGGAAAAACGGCAGGATTGACGACCGGCTCAACACCTTTCATTTTACCGATCCGATAGAGCATGAGGAGGGATTGATTGGGGTTTTTAATCCGGATCTGGAATTTCCCGGCCCAAACGGAACGATCGTTTGCATCAAAGGCAGAACATTTGATGAGGCTGCTTTTGAGCGTATGAAAGATGAATACTATCGTCTTCGGGGATGGGATGTTGCGACAGGACTGCCGTACGAACAGACACTCCGGGTACATGGGCTTGATTTTGTCTGCAAGGAACTTGCCGAGAAACAGAAACTTGTGCAGCAGTAGTTTACTGCTGCCCGTTCATAACGATGGCTGGCAGGCTGGTGTATCGGTATGAGAACGGAACGAGGTTTTGGATGAGGGGATGCGTGCAAATGAGGTCAAAAAATAATCGAGCATTTGCTTTTGACGTTCGGTTAATTCTCCGAACTGTATGCCACATCGTTTCGGTATAAACGGGGCAGTAAAGGTGTTGTCCTTATTAATTGGTATATCATAGATGATTCTGCATGGAATGTCGGCAAGATAGAATTCTTCGCCGGGGATAAAGATATCAATTTCATGTGCTGTTTTTTGCATAATATCGGCATGGACAATATACTCAAAGGATGATCCGCCTTTGCTGATATCTTTAACCTTCCCTACCCGTGTTATTCCTCGGCCGAGTGCCGCAAACACATCACGAATCGGAACAAAACGGGGAAATTGTCGTTTATCTTGTTGCATAGGAAATCGGAATTTATATGAGGAGGAACGTTTTAAAGTATAGCTGTTTATTAAAAATCTGCAAGAGATAATCTCATCGGTATTGAAAAATTCTGTTTGCATCGAGTGGATAAATAATGTTTGTGATTATTTTAGATCAACTTTTATAAGTTTGAGCATATTGTTATAATGCGTACCCTTCCAGTAAATTCTTTTGCAGCGGAGGCACATGGAAAATTCGTTCATATTATTATACACATACTCAGGGATATGCCCAGCAACTTCTGCCTTACTCACGTAAACAAGCTCTTTATTGCATCTCAGACAACGCGCCAGTGGGCGAAATGTGTCAGACTGGATTGAAAAATAACGAACAACTTCGTTCATCTGATCTTGTAGTGTTTCGGAAGTAACGGTATACCAGGTACACTGCTGTTGCAAGTTTCGCGGTATACGCCGGATACGGGTCAGGACAACACGACTTTCTCGGGCAGCTTTTTCTGCCAGGGCTCTTCGGTCATGGCTTCGCCAATATTCCGTATCAATGCCTACCATTCGCATAAGTCTGGCAAGACTGCCGAGCATGCTGTCGCATATAAATAGCTGCATATTGTTCTAATCTCCCTGGACTTGGTGCATGCAGTGAAGCTCATACAACGCCGATGATAACCGATACCATTCATCAACTGAAAGCGTCTCTGCTCTGCGTTGCATATCGATGCCGCTCCGTACACCTGCCTGACGGATCATAGGCAAATTACATCCATGTACGGTGTGTGTGCTTTTGAGCGCATTCAAAAGTGTTTTTCTTCGCCGAGAAAAAGCTCCCTGCACAATCTGCCTGAAAAACACTTCCTGGGCAGAGTCCCAATGCTTATCTGAATGGGGAAGAAGACGAATGACAGCTGACGCAACGTCGGGAACCGGATAAAAACATGAAGGCGGAATTGTAAATAGTATCTCGGCAGGTGCATACGCCGAGCAATACACGGAAAGAATTCCATATTGCTTTGAGCCGGGTCTGGCACATAAACGCTCAGCGACTTCCTTTTGAACGATAAAAACAGCTCGGGATATGTATGGGGCTGCCTCAAGAACTTTAAAAAGAATCGGTGTGGTCAGCGCATACGGAATACTGCCGAGCAGTACAATTGGTCCTTGGTTGTGCGCGATTTCTGAAAAAGATACGGTCATGATGTCTTTATTGATAATGTGGACGGATGAAGTATCCGGAAGTGATGTACTGAGGACGGTAGCGAGGTGTTCATCGATTTCAAAACAGTATGCATTGAGGGATTGGACATGGAGAAAAAAGGTCAGTGCCCCAAGTCCCGGGCCGATTTCGATTACGGTATCAAGTGGTGAGCATGCGGCTGCGCTGATTGTCTTTTCAGCGATGTTTTTATCGATTAAAAAATGTTGACTGTGCCGCTTGCGGGGTGTAATGGCAAGTGACCTGATATACTGGAGAGTAGGGAACTGCATGGGCGGGCAACGTTAGAAACGTTTTGATTCCATGCTGTAGGATGCAAATGCAGATGATGTTTTAAAATTACGGATCCCCTCGGCAATTGCTTCGACAAGGAGGCGCTGGTGATCAGGATCGGTAAGACGCTTGGATTCATCCGGATTGGTAATGAATGCCGTTTCGATGATGATACACGGCATCTCCGCATCTATTAACACGCGGAGAGGGGCATGCTTTACTCCGAGATTCCGTGTTGTCGAGTAGCGCTGGGAAAGGTTCCGGACAAGTGCGTTGTGGACATGCCCAGCAAGAATGCTTGAAGCGTTGATTTTGCTGCTCTGAACAAGGTCAAACAAAATGACCTCAAGATCCCCGATTGCTTCAGGGGAAGTAAAGTTTTCCCGTGCTGCAACCTTACGGGCGTCTTCATCCGACGAAAAATCAAGGTAATATGTTTCAACTCCGGTCAGCGACTGGTCATCATGCGCATTGGTATGCAGAGAAATAAATATATCAGCATTTCGTTCATTGGCAAACTGTGCGCGTTGCGAAAGGGATAAAAATGTGTCGGAATCCCGTGTCATTTGTACCGTACACCACGCCTCTTGTTCGAGTCGTGTTTTGAGTGCGGTCGCAAGAGAAAGACACACGTCCTTCTCCTGGATGCCATTGTAGCCGATCGCCCCGGGATCTTTGCCGCCGTGGCCCGGGTCAATGACAATAATGCAGCGTCGCGTCGTAGCCGTGCCAATATCTGAGGTCGGGAGCGGTAATGATCCGGCAACGGAAGGGGATGGAGGTAACGCTTCTGATATTATAGGGAGGGTACGTTGTGATGGCTTGACGCGATCGAGGTGTTTCTTTTTATTAGATCGTCGCGGTTGGGATACAGGAAAGTTTACGGTAACGGTCGGAGATCTCGGATCATGGACAATCGTGTATGAGGAGCGTTTCAGTGCGTGTGTTGTATCGCAGACGAGTCGCACGGTTTTCGGCTCGCGTTGCCCGATTCTAATAAGTTGCAGAATCGTGGATGAAGCGGGCACAATAGTTTTGGGAACGTTTTTTGTGAGATAAGCATCATAGAAATCAATGTACACTCGGGGAGAGAGTCCGCGGGCACTATTTTTCTCAAGCACCGCAGATTTTGTTGTGACCTGTTTGTCAAAGACAAGACGTATAATTTCTGATTCATTATCACGCGCATATGTGATGGACAAAAGAGAAGCGCATTCATGCGCGGCGCATATAGATACGTGCAAAAGACAAGCCGCAAAAAGGGCACATCCACTTATGAATGCACAATAATGCAATACGGAAAATAGACGTTGCAACTTCATAGCGGATGACCAATGCCACTAAAAAAAGGAGCAATCCTGGCATACATTGCATCCAAATGCTCTGGCAGCACCATAGTATCTGCGATAACCGGCATGAAATTGTGATCACCGTTCCAACGGGGTACAATATGTATATGGAGATGCTCCGCAAGACCTGCGCCTGCAGCTTTACCTAGATTGATGCCGATATTCATCCCATCAGGAGACAATGCCGAGCGAATCGCTGCTGCAGCATTCTTCATGAGCATAAAAAGATCTACCATTTCATCGTGGGTCAGGCTGTCCAGATCCGGAACATGGCGTTTGGGCATCACCAGAAGATGACCCGTGGCATAGGGATATTTATTCAAAACAACCGCCGAATATTCGGTCTCGGCAAGAATATAGCGAGTGCGTCGAACTGATCGATTGCGTTCGATACATAAAAAGCACCCTTTCTCCTTTTTCCCCAGTATATACTGAATTCGCCACGGTGCCCATATGCGTTTCATTACAGACCTTTTATCTTTAGCATAAGATATAGCCCCCGTTTTTTGTCTTTTTTATCGGAAGGCACTGACAAAACTGAAATGAATGTTCCTTCGACCGCTTATCGATCAAATTTCGACGAGATGTATATCACCCCAAGCTCCCAGAGCATCACCAACAATAATCAAGACACCACGAACACCCGGAATGCTGCGTGCAACAACAAGCGTTTGAGCAATATCATCTCTTGATACGACACGATTGCCGAGCGCTGTAGCCGCCGCATCAGCAAGTGCTGCTGAGTCTGCAACGACCGTGACGGCGTCAGCTTTTCCAAAACTGAACGACGGCCCGACCGTTCCCGAGGAGGTGCAGATCCCAAGAGGCGTTGTCTCGGGCGGAATGGTAATTCCGATACGATGGGAGAGTGGAGACGTTCCGGCAAAGACCGCTGCCGTAATTTTACGCTTTACGGAAACAAAAATATCGCCGCCGTTTTCGACAATAACCTCGCGGCTGACCGCAAGCAGCGCTCTGCCGACATATTCTGCAATGGCGCCGGCGACGGCAGCCATGGGACCAACTGAACATGCTGCTCCGGCAATCAGCATCTCCCGAATGATCGGCGGAACGTGATCGGGAATTGGGAGTGGGCAAAGGGAAGTTTCGAACAGCGGGTTATCGTGAATCTCCTGCTCAATGTACATGCGTGCCTGTAACACGGCATCATAAGCCTTGGCTGTATAATTAGCATCTGCGCTGATGAAAAGATCTGTTTCCTGAACCGTTACGAGAAACGACGTCAGTCCTGATGTTGAGAGTTGTGTGCGGTAAAAACGTTGTGCATACGTCATGTGGTACCTACGAGACAAAATTGATACACTGTTTGCCAAAAATCGCTTCCATTTCTGATATGAGCAGCGGTGAGGCGGCCGCAGTGTAGGAATCGCCGAGTCTGATAACTGCTTCAGCGGTATTGGGAACGATCACATGCAGGAAGACCTTTGACTTCCCGGGATTGTTTTTAAGAATGAGTTTGAGCTTTTCGATTTCGATTTGTGAGAGTTTGTTAATGCGGCAAGTGATATGCACGTCTGGGGTTGCGAGCTCATAACCCCGCTCTATCGGTACGATGGCATTTGCAAGGATACGGTTGCGGTTGTTCCCATTTGTGCTTTCAATGCTGAGATCCCCCTTGACCAGAAGAGGGTGCTCGCTTTTGAGAAGTGATTCAGCCTTGCGGTATAGTTCGGAAAACACAATGACCTCAATGCTTCCAGTGAGGTCTTCAAAGGTGATAAAGGCCATTGGCTCACCCTTTTTTGTCGTGATCTGCTTTACTGCGGCGACAATGCCGCCGATCACGACAGTTTGTTCACGAGATTCTTCGAGGACATCTGCAATTGAACAAGTGGTATATGCCTTTAACGCCTCGGCCACATGGTCAAGCGGATGTCCGGTGATATAGAAGCCGAGACATTCTTTTTCATGCGCGAGTTTTTCCTTTTGTGTCCACTCAGGAATATCAGGATAGGTTATGTTCAATAGGTCATCGGTGCCGGATTCCGCAGCAAAAGCATGGAACATGGTGAGCTGGTTCTTTGCACGTTCCCGCTGCATTTTTTGAATTATACCGATCAAATGTTCGAGAACCGCCATGAGCCGCGAGCGATGTATACCAAAGGAATCAAAAGCGCCGCATTTGATCAAACTCTCAAGTACTTTTTTATTTACCTTTCGCATGTCCACCCGAGAACAAAAATCAGGCAGCGAAGTAAAAGGACCTCCTTTGGCGCGGGCATCAAGAATTGTTTCAATAGCAGCCTGTCCGACATTTTTAACTGCAGCAAGTCCAAACCTTATTTTTGATCCAATAACCTTAAAATCTTGATCGCTTTCATTAACATCGGGCGGGAGCACCTCGATGTTTTTATCGCGGCATACATTGATATGAGCAACGACCTTGTCAGTATTGTCCATCTCTGAACTCAGCAAGGCAGCCATAAATGCAACAGAATAGTGCGCTTTCAAATATGCAGTTTGGTAGGTGATGTAAGCATAGGCGGTGCTGTGGGATTTATTGAAACCGTATTCGGCGAATTTTGCCATGCGGTCAAATATTAAAGCAGCTTTTTCCTGATTAATTTTATTGGCGCGCGCACCTTCCAAAAACTTTTCTTTCTGCTTTGCCATTTCCGCAGGTTTTTTCTTACCCATTGCTCTGCGGAGAATATCCGCATCGGCAAGAGAAAAATTGGCAAGGGTGCTTGCGATCTTCATCACCTGTTCTTGGTAAAGGATGACACCGTAGGTCTCTTTGAGAATATTCTCCAGCTGCGGGAGTTCATACGTAACGTTAATAGCACCGTGTTTCCCCTTGATAAAATCGTCAACCATGCCACTGCCGAGAGGTCCAGGCCGATATAAGGCGAGCAATGCAGCGAGATCATCGATTGAGGAAGGCTTGATCTTTAAAAGAAGTTCGCGCATACCCGGGCTTTCGAGCTGGAAAATGCCATCGGTGTCGCCCGAACCGAGGATCTCATAGGTTGCAGGATCGTCAAGCGGCAGATTATTGATATCGGGTGGCGTAGTATCGGGCATCGACTGTATAAGTTCGACGGTTTTTGCGATGACCGTCAGTGTGCGCAGACCGAGAAAATCAAACTTAATCAACCCGATATTTGCAACATCATTCATGGCGTATTGGGTAATTACTTCGCCTTTTGTCCCTCGGCACAGCGGAAGGTAGGTGTCAAGCGGTGCATCGGCAATGACGACGCCTGCAGCATGGGTCGATGCATGGCGGGTTAACCCCTCAAGCGATTTTGCAATGGTAATCAGCTTCTGCACTTGTTGGTCGGTATCCATAAGTTCTCGTAGGCGGGGCTCACGTTCCAATGCAACATCGATTGTGATTTTCGGATCTTCGGGGACGAGTTTTGCGATCACATCTACCTCTTTATACGGCATATCAAGCGCACGACCGACATCGCGGATAACCGCCCGTGCGTTCATCTTCCCAAAGGTAATGATTTGCGCAACGTTATCTTTGCCATATTTGTCGGTCACGTATTTGATGATGCGATCGCGGTTGTTCATACAAAAATCGACATCGATATCGGGAGGCGAGATGCGCTCGGGGTTGAGAAACCGTTCAAACAGAAGTCCGTGTTGGATTGGATCAATTTCGGTAATATCGAGAGCATACGCGACAAGACTTCCGGCAGCCGATCCACGGCCGGGGCCGACAGGGCAGCCGTTGCGTTTGGCATACGTGATAAAATCAGAAACGATGAGGAAATATGCGGTAAAATTCATCGTATTGATCATTGCAATTTCATCGTCAAGTCGCTTCCAATAGAGCGAGACGTTTTTCTCATAGAACTCAGGCTTTGCAGCGCGCAGGCGGTCAAGGCGTCGCTGCAGGCCTGTCCGGGCAAGTTCATCGAAATACTGCTGCAAGGTTTTTCCGGATGGAGGATTGAAATGGGGAAATTTGTATTCGTTAAACGTTAGGGAAAGGTTGCAGCGTTCTGCAATTACAATAGTGTTTTTTATTGCCTCGGGAACATGGGAAAACGCCCGTATCATTTCTTCCGGCTTCTTGAAATAGAGATCATTGCTGGCAAAGCGCATTCGGTCGGAATCAGTGATCTTTTTATTTGTCTGAATACAGAGCAGCACTTCATGTGCAAAGGCGTCGTCAGGAGACAGGTAATGGCAGTCATTTGTGGCAACGAGCGGCAGCTGAAGCTTTTTGGAGATTTCAACAAGGCCCTCGTTGACCCTGCGCTGCTCATCTATTTTATTGTCCTGAAGCTCTAGATAAAAACGACCATCATCGAAAATACTGCGGTACTCATCGGCAATGGCAAGCGCTTTGTCGATGCCATGGGTGAGAAGTGCATCAGGTATTTCTCCGCGTAGGCAGGCAGAAAGTGCTATCAAACCGGCATTATGCGAATGCAACAGTTCCTTGTCAATACGAGGCTTATAGTAAAAGCCCTCCAGCGAGGCACACGATGCGAGTTTGATAAGATTGTGGTAGCCTTCGGCATTTTTTGCCAGAAGAACGATATGGTGATAGGGTTCTTTATGATTGGCAGCAATATGTTCTTTGGCAAACCGACTGCCGGGCGCAAGATACATTTCACAGCCAATGATCGGTTTTATGCCGTTTTGTTGTGCGGCCTGGTAGAATTCGATAGCGCCGTACATATATCCGTGATCGGTTATTGCAAGTGCAGGCATGCGTTCCTCACGGGCATGCTTCATCAGATCGTTGATACGGATTGCTCCGTCGAGCAGACTGTATTGCGTATGGATGTGCAGATGGACAAACGCAGCATGCTTCATGGGATTATATACTCCACGCAGGATAGATGAGACAGGACCACTGATGGTATTGGTACATTATACTCATACCGTCGTGAAAATCAAGAAGTGGTCGGTGCCGGTGAATGCTGCGGCGCGGCGACAAAAAGGCACCCGGCACAAAAGGCAACAGCGCACAAGACAAAAGCAGCGCTATAGGTATGGAATACATCGACCAAAAAACCTGCACAACAGGCAAACACCAGCATGCCACCGTTAAACAAGGCCGAGAACAGCGCGTTTGCCCTGCCGCGCTGCTGTTGCGGTGCGGCGTTCACGACAAGTGCGTTGAGAACAGGGTACAACACACCGTGGGTAATGCCGTACATAATGCTAATGATGAGCAACAGCAGCAATGAATCAAGCGCGGTGATAAGAATATTCATACAGGCACCGATCATGAGAACCCCTTTTAAAAGGAGGACTTTATTCCACCGGGTAATCATGTTCAAGAACATGAGACGAATGACGATCAGAACAGCAATGTAAACGATAAAGAACAGCGAATAATTAAGCGAGGTACAGGTGCGGATGAAGTTCGGCAAAAAGGTGACCAGAACGCCGAATCCGCCGCCGAAAATGAGTGAAACAAGGCCATAGCGAATGAAATCTCTGTTGTGCATAAGACGTAACGAGCCGCTGGACGGGCAGGGGGCATCGGAAGCTCTACTTTTGGTACACGGCATACGCAACGCGATTACAAGACTTACTGCAAGACAGCAGACAGAAAAAAGAAACAGCATCTGAAAAGGATATCCTTCGTGCAGGAGAAATTCGCCAATTGCAGGGCTAATTGCATTGCTGATGGATCCGGTTATGCCGTATACCCCAATTGCTTCCGTTGCGCGTTCAGGTAAAACATTTTCGAAAATAATCGTCGAACCCACAATCATTGCAATGGAAAATCCAACACCGTGCGCAATACGAATGAGGGGGAGATACCATGACAACGAACTCAACGGCAAATATAAACAGTATGTGATCAGTAAAAAACCGTATCCCCAGCGAAGAAGTTTTATACGGTCATGTTGCCTGAGAAAAGATCCGAGCACAACAGCCGCAACAACCATGAATATTTTATCCATGTTGCCCATAAAACCGATATATGCCTCTGCCGCCCCAAGATGCTTCAGATATACAGGGAGCAGGATGAACATCGAATTTCCAAGAAAGAAAAAAAAGTTCGCAATAGAGGTATAGTAAAAGATCGACGGATAGCGATTCATTGGTGATGAACGATGTCGAGCACCCATTACATGATTCTTAACAAATTCAGTCTTTTTTACAGAACGAGCATATGGTGGTATGGCATAAACTGCAATAAAAAAGAAAAGGCACGAGAAACATTATTGAGACGTCTTGTCAATATATAATAAAAAAGCAAAATCAAATATTAATAAAATATACAGAGAAATAATATGAAGTCAGCTATCTATGATGGCATCCATAATAATATATTCGTACGTGTAGGGTGTTTCCTGGTATGATATATTGCAAACAGTAAGATAATCAATAGAGGCTATACTCCATGCTGAAGGCCGATCTCCATATTCATACCTGTGAAGACGCTTCTGACGGTTTTATTGCATATGATGCGTATACCTTGATTGACAAAGCGGCTGAACTCGGATTTGACGTCATCTCGATTACCAACCACGACTGCATCACCTTTAGCGATCACCTGTGCAGGTATGCACAAGAACGTGGCATTCTTTTGATACCGGGTATTGAAATGAAGGTGCAGGGGAAGCATATCCTCATGTATGCACCATGGAAAAAAATCTATCGTTTTCACAACACGATGTCACGTTTGATCAATCAGAAAGACCATGATACATTATTTATTGCCCCGCATCCGTTTTTCCCCTCAGGAAAATCACTTGGAAAAGCGCTGGTGCAATGGCATGCCCTGTTTGATGCAATTGAGTTCTGCCATTTCTACACACAACGAATCGATTACAACCGCAAGGCCGTGCAGCTAGCGCAGAAATTCAATCTTCCCCTTGTTGGTACCTCGGATTGTCATGTGTTACAGCAACTTAATACCACATATACGCTTATTAATGCTGATAAGGATATTGAATCAATATTTGATGCAATCAAACAGGGGAATTTGGTAGTTGTCAGCTCACCGCTCACGCTGATAGATATAGGACGTATCATGTATGGTATGTTTCTGCATTATCCGGTCAAGCGCATCGGGCATGCATGCATTTCACTTATGACCGTGTTCGGACGAGGCGCTTTATAAAGAAATGTTTGAGCGCGAGCTGTGCTTTACCGATATTTTTTTATAAAATAAAGGCAATATCCGACACAGGATATTGCCTTTGTTTTTAACAATATTACGCAGCACCGTTGTTTACTTTACCAACTCAAATTTATCCTTTGGTGCGCCGCAAATAGGGCAGGTTTCAGGAGGATTTTCACCTTCATGAATATACCCGCAGATTGTACATCTCCATTTTTTCATACCTCATGTTCTCCTTTCCTTTACTGGATGGGTTATAATTTAGCGCCGTTGCAGGCGCTCATCTGACAGGCGGTGCCCAACGATACCCATGTACACAACGGTTTCACTGAGACCATCAACGCCGATAAGGGCATTGATCTCATCGTCATAAAAAGCACCGATAGTGCAGCAGCCAAGCCCAAGAGCCGTTGCTGCAAGATAAAGATTTTGACCGATATGGCCGGCATCCATATAGATATAGCGATAAGCACGCTCACGATATTTCCGCGTGCTTCGATGCACCACCGCCGTCCAGATAAATGATACAGCAGCATCAGCAACCATGGTCTGATCTAACGCAGCAGAAGCGAGGTTGCGTTCAAAGGATCCGAGACGACGAAGCTCAAGGTACCCCTGCGCAACATGGTAGTGATATAAGCCCGACCGGAGACTTGCAACACGGTGGACAAGAACATAGGTTTCGATTGGATAGAGAGCACCGGCAGATGGAGCGGTGCGAAAAAGATAGCCGTTTTGGGTTGAGGTCACACCTTGCACAGCAAAGAGCAGCAGGCAAAGGTCGTTAAACGAAATCGGTTGTAAGGAGAAATCGCGATGCGAACGCCGCTTTTTCAATATTTCCCATAAATCAGCCTGAGGTGCTGGTGGGAGCGGTAAGACAGAAATAGTACTGGAAGCCTCTGAATCGGAAAGGTGAGGGTAGGCACTATCAGTGGATGCGTTCATGCGCCAATGGCTTTGTTCACGGAAATATTTTGTTTCGTTTTGATATTGCTGGCCGATATCACGTCGTTGAGGAGTCATGATCGGAGCTCGCTAAAGTCAAAGGTTTCATCGTTAAGGAACGATTTAACACGAGATATATCCGTCTTATTTTTCATAGCCTGCAGAATGGCATCACTGCCGCGGACATCGCCAAATAATATTGCACCAGTGATAGTATTATTGCTGATAACAAGCTTTCGGTATATTCCCCGGACAGGATCAGATCTGACAATAGATTCACGCGTGCCATCCGGATCGATATCGCCGGCTGCCGTGAGTTGTATGCCCACAACCTTCAGGGTGTTGGAAATAACGGTTCCGGTATATTGAGCCTCCTGCCCTGCCATAACCGTTCCTGCGACCGCGCCTTGCTCCATAGCAGCGGGCCATATACCGTAATAAATGCCGCGGTGTTCAACAAGATCGCCTGCCGCAAAGATATTTTGGATATTGGTTTTCATTGCATCGTCGACTTTAACAGCTTTATCGCAGTCAATACCGACAGATTTCGGCAAAGATAGATCCGGACGAACCCCGGCTGATATAAGCACCATGTCGGCTGGTATAGCAATACCGTCTTCAAGACGCACTTCAAGACAACCGTTGCGCTCGGCAATCTCTTTGGTGCGTGCATTTAAATAAAACGAAAATCCCATCCCCTCCATCTGCCGCTGTAAAATCGAAGCACCTGCCGGATCCATTTGGCGAGGCAGCAATCGGGGGAAAAATTCCACAACGATGACAGAAAGCCCTGCCTTGCGAAGCCCGTTGCCGGCTTCAAGTCCGAGCAGTCCCCCGCCGATCAGCACAAGAGTTTTTGCCCTGGTAGCTCTTTCTTTTATTGCTTTGGCATCGGCAAAGGTTCTGAGGGTGAACACGCCGTCACGATCAGCTCCCTGAATGGGGGGGACAAACGAATTTCCGCCGGTAGCGAGTAACAGACGATCGTAGACATACGTGGCACCATCCTGAGCGGTTACCTCCTGCAGCGCGGGGTCGATCTTAAGAATAGGCGTCGCACGGTGCAACACGATATTATTACGCTCGTACCAAACCTCGTCATGGATAGTAATACTTTGCAGATCTTTTTCTCCGGAAAGCACTTCAGGAAGGGCAGGGGTGTAATAGAAGGGTACCGATTCCTTTGTAAACATATGGATGATGCCACTGGGATCAATGGTTCGAATACGCTCGGCCGCGGTGTTTGCTGCTATGCCGTTACCGATAATAAGATATCTCGTCATGGGACAACTCCTTTGAGGGATTCAATAGACGCGCTGATTTCTTTTCCAAGATTGAAGGCGTCATCAAGAGCAGTCGGGTGGGTTGTGACTGCTCCGCATTCGTCGATGCCGTGAAACGTAAGGTATCGTGTTAGCTTCATATCGAGCGCATCATAAAAGTATTTCATTGTGAGGAGAATGCCATCAAAATTTTTTTTGCCGCGCGAACCGCCAGTCGACAACAGTACCCCATGCCCTTCAGAAAATGGGGGGATCCGCACCGGTTGTTGCAAAAGATACTTTTTTACCCACAGACACTGTGTGCGGTCAATCATTGCTTTTGTGTGAGCATTGAGACCATAGAAGAAGACAGGTGCTGACACAATAATACAAGCGGAGCTGGTGAGATGGGGATAAATCAAATCCATATCGTCACGGAGCACGCAGATACCGGTTGTTGCACATCCACCACATTCGATACAGGGAGAAAAGTGCAGATCGCGGAGAAAGATTTCATGAACGGATTGTCCTCCCGCATGAACCCCGTGAAGACATGCCTCCATCAGCAGGTCGGTATTGCCGCCCTTGCGGGGGCTTCCGTAAATTGCCGTTATATGCATTTTGCAACCATTTATTGATGTTTGATGCGCGCAATCATATCAGACGCAAACGTACGGATGCGCTCTTTGTCATCGGAATCAGGCATGTATTGCACCTTTATGCCGGGTTCGATGACAGAAAGATCCATGTTCTTGAGGGCATCGGTGAGCATCGGTACCGCTTCACCGCTCCAGCCAAAAGAGCCAAACGCTGCAGCAATCTTTTTCTGCGGTTTTAGTCCCTGCATATAGCATACAAGGTCTGCAACGGTAGGAAACATGGTGCGGTGTATCGTTGGGGAACCAAGGAACAATCCCCGAGCATCGAGAAGTTCCGACATGACATCACTGCGATGGGTTTCGCGGAGCTTAAGCAGTTTTGCATCAATACCGGCGTTGATGATCGTATCAAGCAATATCTTGGCAATAGTTTCAGTTGCCTGCCACATCGTGTCATAGATAATCAACACTTTTTCGCGTGTCGTAAAACTGCACCAATCTCGGTATGCAGCAATAATATCACCTGGAAAAGATCGCCAGATGACACCATGGCTTGGTGCTATCATATCAATGGAAAGTTTAAGTTCGTCTATTTTGTTCAGTGCATTTTGTATGAGCGGAGCAAGGTGTGTCAAAAGGTTTGCAAAATATTTTCCTGCCTCATACATTACATCCGCCCGGTTGACTTCGTCATCAAATCGCTTTGAAGTTGCGATGTGTTGCCCAAACGCATCGTTTGACAATAATAAACCATCCTGAGGTATATAGCTCATCATGCTGTCGGGCCAGTGAATCATCGGGATTTCGATAAATTGGAGAACCTTTTTGCCGAGTTTCAGGATATCACCGGTTTTCACGGTTTCAATGGGGAGATTGCCGTAATATTTATTGAGTCCGATCCGCGCCATTTTAGTGGCAAATATCTTAACATTCGGAGCAATGCGCATGAGGTCGGGAATGCTGCTCGAATGGTCTTTTTCAATATGATTACAGATGAGATAATCGATCTTTTGCGGATCGACAAGGTGAGAAATGTTTGCAAGAAGATCTCCTAACAGCGTTGATTTGACCGTGTCAACAAGGGTGATTTTATCGTCGAGAATAAGGTAACTGTTATAGGTTGCACCACGACCAGTCACATATCCGTGAAAATCACGCAAATTCCAGTCAATAGCGCCAACCCAATAGATATTATCTTTTATTAGTATGCTCATACATGCTTCTCCTTTTCCTACTGGTGGTTATACATGTTTACTATTGCACCTGTATTGTTGCCTCGCGATCAGCCATGTCAACGATTGGAAGCACCGGAGCATCTTTACCGAGTAGTTTATTTGCAAGTGACTGTGGATATGAGCGATAGCGAAGGATAGCTTTTACCTTTATTGGTCCCTGTGCAGATGATGGTGCAATAAAGGCAAACCTCTCGATAGCAAATCCTTTTGGCGGAATGGTTTTATTATATTCAAAACGAACAATTTCCCACGGTTTATAAGTGTGGCGTCCCTCTTTGTCGACTGCAGCAGCATTGAAGATCCGTGCTTCCTCATCAAGATCGCCGAGGGCATTAAGCCTTCCCGATCTGAAAATCTCATTACCTTGCGCATCAATAATAGTAACATCAAGCCACATTTGTCGCACCTCGGTAAGGCTTGTCGGCAGGTTATGACCTGCTGCAACATTGGTAACTTTCACGGAAATGTGCACGAGCGATCCGGCCTGTACCGACGAAGGGGCAGTGATGTCAAGCGATGCAGCACTTTTAAGGCGCTGAACCGCAAGATCTGCATGGTTCTTGTGTCCCAAAAGTGACGTTACGGTAAAATTTGCACCGATGAATTCATGCGTAAACATCTGATCGCGCTTCGGTCCCATACTGCAGGGCTGACCAGCATGCTGCGGCCGTTTGAGCGTTCGGGCTGTTTCAATTGCCTTTTCGATCGGCATCATGTGACAGTCCTGGCACTGAATGCCGTTCTGGGCATAGACAGAGTATTTCCATTCGTCATAGGTGCGCTCAATGTGAAAATTGTTGACGGGATGAAACACCTGATGACAGTTTGCACAGAATTTTGATGTGGTGTGCAATTCAGAATAAGCTGTTTCGTGATAGGGCGATACCGAATCTTTATACGGTCCTCGTTTAACAGAACCCGGCGCAACAACCACTGAAGCATTTTGCGGCTCATAGGTTGGTGTTTCAAGAAACATCGACTCCTTTATTGTGTGACAAAGATCGCACTGCACGCCTTCCCGGGTTATTGGGTTTGTGTGTAGGACATTGTCCTTCATCAGAATATCGCTGGATACAACGCCAACGGCACCATGACAGCCACCGCAGAGATTCGTTGCAAACCCTTGTGTTTCCTTTATGCCGAGTTGCCACAAAGCTTGAAAAACGGGATCGACAAAAGCAGAGGAATGCATGGACCCCTTCCATTGGGTGAAAATCTCAGAATGGCAGCCTGAACATATGGTTGGTTGCTCAAAAGAATTTGGCAAAACCGGTTTGCCAGTATCCGTTCTAATCAGTGAAGGATAAAACGGAAACTTATCGGATGAGGCAAAGGATAACGGTGGACAAAATATGGTAACTATAAAAATTGCCACGGTACTAATGAGAAAGAAATATTTCATAGGATCCTTTCTGGTACTGGGTTCATGGGTATGCGTTACCGTTTTTTGTTTTGTTGTGTCGACACGATGAGCAGTAACCAGTAAATTCGATACTATGGCCAGTAATGACATATCCGGTATATTCTTCAGCGCGGGATTTGAGACCTTCTGCTATGGGTGCTACGGGGATGTGTACATCGTCAACCCGTCCGCACGTTAGGCAGCGCACATGGTAGTGGGGCTGGGTGGTACCATCAAATCGTTTTTGTCTGCCGCCGACTTCTATTTTTTGCGCATAACCGTTGTTAGCAAGCCATTCAAGGTTACGGTATACCGTTGCTATACTGATATGCGGAAGATGCTGACGCACCATCTCGTACATTTCATCAGCAGTCGGATGAGTGGTTACCGAACGGAGCTTCTGCAGTATTATTTCCCGCTGATGGGTCATCCGTGGCTGTATCATAGGAAAGATTCTCGCTTGTACAAAATTATTTACAAGTCTTGTAATACTTATTATTAGATGATACATAATAGCAAGTCAAGAAATCGCATTATTAAATTTTGAGGTGCCCAAAGGGAAAAAAGTTAACCGATGTAGATAATCAATAAACTATATAAGTCAATAAGCACAAATAAACCTTAAGGGAAAGGAGAACGGCTATGGATTTTAAGAAAAGCAAAACCATGCAAAATCTTATGAACTCTTTTGCCGGTGAATCACAGGCACGGAACCGCTATACTTTTTTTGCAAGTGTTGCTCGAAAAGCCGGATACGAACAGATTGCCGCTATTTTTCTGGACACCGCTGATAATGAGAAAGAACACGCAAAGCTATTTTATAAACATTTGGTACGTTATCTTGGTGAAGCAATGATTACGGTCAATGCGACCTATCCGGTTGTGTTGGGAGACACGGTTGCCAATTTGAAGTCTGCGATTGCAGGAGAAAACGAGGAATGGTCGAAACTCTATCCCGAAGGTGCACGGATTGCTGATGAAGAAGGATTTGCGGAAATTGCCGAAACATTCCGGCAAGTTGCATTTGCGGAGCAAGAACACGAAAAACGCTATATTGCATTGAAAAACAACATTGAGACCGGTACGGTGTTCAAAAAAGCAACGACGGTCAAATGGCGGTGTCGGAACTGCGGTCGGGTAGTTGAATCAACCGCTGCGCCTGATAAATGCCCGACCTGCGACCATCCACAGGCCTTTTTTGAACTAATGGCTGAAAATTATTAATTGTTTGGGGAGGGTTCCACTATGGCACAGCTCAGAGAAATTTATAAATGCGAGATCTGCGGTAATATTGTTGAAGTCGTGCATGCCGGTGCAGGAACACTTGTGTGCTGCGGTAAAAACATGATACTGCTCAAAGAGAACAGTGTTGACGCATCACAAGAAAAACATGTGCCGGTAATCGAGCGGTCGGGAAATACTTATACGGTGAAAGTCGGAAGCGTTCCACACCCGATGGAAGAAAATCATTACATTGAATTTATCGAACTTCTCACTACTGCGCGAGTATACCGGGCACATCTTGATCCAGGGAAAAAGCCCGAAGCGTCGTTTGACATACAAGGAGAAGTTATCGGAGCGCGTGAGTATTGCAATATACATGGACTTTGGAAGAGCGCCTTATAAGAAGCAACAAATACAATAACACAATAACAGTACCAGTACCAGAATAGATGCCGGCAGCCATGATCAGATCCGGCTGCCGGTACACTTTTATCTACAAAACCGGAGGAATAATGAAGAATTCACCTGACATTGGTTCAAAGGCACCGGATTTTTCGCTGCCGGCAACGGGCGGGACAACTATTCGACTCTCTGAGATGCTAAAGAACGGTCCGGTCATGCTGCTTTTTTATCCACTTGACTGGAGCCCTGTATGCACGAGTGAGCTGTGCGGTATCCGGGACGGCTTTCGGGAGTTTCAGAACGTGGGGATACAAGTGCTCGGCATCAGCGTTGACAGTGTTTTTTCACATGCCGCCTTCGCGGAAAAACACGGCATATCGTTTCCGTTGCTCAGCGATTTCAACAAAGAGGTCTGCAGCGCATACGGAGTTATCCATGAAGAGATACTAGGGCTCAAAGGCGTAGCAAAACGCTCGGTCTTTATTATTGCGCGTGACGGCATCATCAAATACCGCTGGGTCTCAGAAGATCCGACGGTGGTGCCAAATATTGATGAAATAAAATCGTTCGTGCGTAGCAATGCACTTTGATGCTGTTTCAACGTCTTTCTTTTGTGGTGTCGATGCCATAGTATCAATCTATAATGCTTTCCAAGGTTCGCGGTTCAGCATCGGTATTAACAGAGGGGAGGCTGCCACATGGACATTCGCTATAAAGATATTTTGGATAATTTGTATGATGGCGTTTATTTTGTCGACACTGATCGAAAGATAACATATTGGAATAAGGCGGCTGAACGTATTACCGGATATGCAGCAGAAGAGGTTATCGGGTCACATTGCTCTGATAATATCCTTGTCCATGTAGATGCTCGGGGCATTCAGCTTTGTCTCTCAAATTGCCCACTTGCGGATAGCATAAAAGATGGTGCGCAGCGGGAGGCAGAGGTTTTTTTGCATCATAAAAACGGTGCGCGCATTCCTGTGAAGGTGAGGATTTCTCCACTTCGTGATACCGCAGGAAATATTATTGGTGCTGTGGAACTATTTGCTGATAATTCTTCAATGCTTGCTGTGCGGGAGCGGCTTAAAGAACTTGAATATTTTTCCCTGATCGATCCCTTGACCAGAGTTGCAAACCGTAGGGCGATAGAGATGTACCTGCATCAGCAGCTTGAAGAGATTAAACGCTATCGATTTCGTTTCGGACTCTTGTTTTTTGATATCGACGATTTTAAAGAAGTTAACGATCACTATGGGCATCAGGTCGGCGATGAGGTGCTCAGCATGGTCGCTAGCACCGTAGTCAGTAATATCCGGCCGTTTGACATCTGCGGCAGATGGGGTGGGGAAGAATTTATCTGCATTCTCCGCAATATCGACGGGTGCGGTACCGTCGAACTCGGCAACAGACTGCGCATGCTGGTCGAACGGTCATTTATTTCTGTAGAAGATATGCCGATCAGCGTAACAATCTCCGTCGGGGCAACGCAGCTCTCTGCTCTTGATACAATGGCGACGGCTATTCATCGGGCCGATATGCTTCTGTACAAAAGCAAACAGCAAGGAAAGAATAGAGTAGTTGCAGACTGTTGCGCACAACCGACAACGCAGACCGCTTCGTAATTGCCTACCCAAAAAGCACCATCAGCGGTAATCAGCACATCTTTTTTGCAAGACAATACGATTGAATCACTGAAAATTACTTTAGACCGATTTCCTGTGCCGCCTCGCGAAGATTTTTCTCATCCTTCTTTATTGTATCCATAAGCGGATTCTTTGTGGCCTGAGCTGCCTTGATGAAGGCATCGACTGAGGGGTATTGTTGTACAAGCTTGTTTTTGTCAGGTGCCACGGTACCGTTGTGACAGCCGATACAGGTGCTCCAGCCAGCAAAGGCAGAGGACGACGTAATTGCCAAAAAAACAACGACCATACCGATGAATTTCGTAAGTTTCATATTGCATTCCTTTCCAAATATTGTTTCATCACGGTGTCACTTTCTGTCAAATATCCGTCTGGAAAACGGCTTTATCCCGGCATATTATTCAATTGAACATTCTTTAAAACGCAATGGCAAATCGTTGAGCCCCGGTTGAAAGCGTATCCGTTTGTTCATGCCATAGGTGAGCGCAACCTGATAGATGGGGATTGCGACGGCTTCGGTCATAATCAAACGGTCAAGTTGCTGAAGACGTTTGGCCAGCGCCGTTTCGTTCGGTGATGCAAGTGCCCGATTATAGTATTGTTCGAACGGTGATGTTTTGTCAAGGTAGATACCGAAATTAAAGATGCCGTGCGGGTGGAAAAATAAAAAATAGAAATGCGCAGAGGCTCCGAAAAGGTCAGGCCAGCCGTTAATAATCCAGAGATCATATGAACTCGGTTTGTTGTTGCCCATAAGCTTCGGTTCCACCACTTCCTTCTTGATGCCCTCGCGGGAAAGAAATTCAAGAGAGAGGTCGACTCCGACATGCGAAAGCTGTTCTGCCAGTGCATGTGCAAGAGCCTTACTTGGGGCATTGTCGGCAGCCATTGCCTTGAGTGCAAGACCATGGGCATATCCGGACTCGGCAAGGAGCTCGCGGGCACGTTTGATACTTTCAGGATAAAGAGGTTTATTGCGACTGTGGGCAAGCGAACCTTGCGGTGCAATAGTGTACAATGGTATTCCGTTGCCGTGAAGTATTGTGGTGATAATTTTAGTGCGATCGATGCAGTGTTCCAGCGCTCTCCGCACCCGAATATCTTGGAGCGGACTCTGCTTGTCGATATTTATAAGACACACGGCGCTTCGCAAGGAAGGCTGAACGAATGCGGTCAGCTTAGGATCATTGGCAAGTTCGTTTTTAAGCCTTGTATCTTGTGTAATGACCATATCAATCATGCCGCTCCGAAGCGCCTGCCCGTGTGCATCAGGCGGAATAAATTCATAGATAAGCTCTTGAATGGCAGGACGGTCGCCCCAATAATCCTCGTTGGCGACAAGGTGGATCTCTCTGATGTTATTTTTATTTTTTGTATTGTAAAAAAATCTGAATGGCCCGGTGCCGATGGGGTACCGTGTAAAGTATCCATCGCCGACCGATGTGTAATATTTCGGCGGGAAGATAAAACCAACGGCAGCAAGTTTCCGTAACAGAAGTGCATCAGGCGCTGAGAGTATGATATCGACCGTGTAGGGATCGACAATCTGCACTGCAGCGATAGCATCGAATAAAAATCTACCGCCGAACTTATTTCGGGGATCGCGCATGAGGTTGAGGGTAAAAACAACGGCTTCTGCAGTGAACGGCTCGGCGTTATGAAATCGGACACCGCGGCGAAGATAAAAGCGGATTGTCAAAGAGTCTCTCTGCTCCCACCGTTCGGCGAGCACGGGAACAATGCGTTGTGTATTAAAATCTATGGTAACGAGTGTTTCAAAGATCTGGTGCTGGAGGGTAACATAGACCATTTGGAAAGTTCGCAGCGGATCAAGGGTTCCGTCTTCTGTGGTGCCGATCGCCGATTCGTACATCGTGTATCTCAGTATAGATGATTTTTGCGGATCTGCGAAGGCAACAGAAGGGAGTAAAAATAACAAACATGCAAGCGTAAGACATGCAGCAACCCTCATACCCACTCCCAGTTTAATGAATCATTGATGACTCTGGATCAAGGCCGTGCACGGTGCAGAGCACGCGGGCAATATCGTTAAATGTGGTTATAATATATGTTCCGCCTGCCGGACATTGCGGCAATACGCCATCCCGGCAGTAAGGTGTAACTTCTTGTATGTTGTGCGGTATTTTTTTGTGGTGTTGGGAATACAACACTATTGCGTGTTCAATTTCAGCCTGTTCAAGAAAGCAGACACTGCGGCGAAACGAGGCATCAAACGAAGGATCGTCAAGGAAACTCGAAAAAAGCTCCTCATTTTCATTGAGGGCTTCAATAAACTTGAGGCATGATTTTGTGGCGCCTGAAATCGTATCAGCATTGGCACCTGCGACAAAAGGCTGATGGTAGGACTTACCGATAAACTGCCTGAGAAAGTCAGTTGCGTCGATTTTTTTCCCGCAGCTTTCAAAGGGACGAATCAGCTCAAATGTGCGATACATGCCTTCCTGATCGATAACCTGTACAAAAGAGACATCCGTGCATACTTCACACAGAATATCTTTGGTGACTATCCGGGCATAGGATTTTGAACCATCGGGGAAAATGCCGACATGCACAACGGTGTCGCCGATGCTTATCGGTTTGATCGATTGCGCTTCGGGCATTGCACGCCTGAGTGCCTGTGAAAGTTGCTCTTGTGCGCTTTCCCGAGAAGGTGTAGAAGGCTTTTCAAAATACCATAGAAGCTTTTCGACATCACACGGCGCATTGCGCATACGGATGCGACCAGAACCTGAAACGATCACCAGCTCAGGAGCCTTTTCAACACAGTAGCGTTTGAAGATTTTTTTTCCGCTGTCGATCAAAACCGGAACATTATCGCCAAGTTTTTGAATTATTTTATTGAGCTCACCGTCAAAAGGATAGGCAGCAATCGCGTATAAAGAAAATGGTATGTCATGCGCTTGCCGTGAAAGCTTATTCAGTACATCGGCCTGCCGACAATGTTTTCGGTCGTCTGATGAAAAAAAACCGAGAACGGTGCCGGCATTGCTCCGAGAAAAATCGATCTGTATTTTTTGGCCAGCATAATCATACAGCACAATTTCAGGGGCATTATCACCGGCACGGCACTGCAATGAATCACCGTGCATAAGTGCATCTATTATCAACTCGACTTCTTTCATATTATCGCCGTTGCCGCTGTATCTGATGATACCAGCATTGTCAATAATGTACATCTGAGGCACTTTGTGGAATCCATATAGATGTAATGTGAGTTTATCTGGGTCTGGGAGAATCGGAAACTGTACGCCCCACGGAGCCGTTTCAGCTTCAATTTCAGGCTGGTTGTTTGCTAATGCAACGGCGATTATTTTAATTTTTTCTGAGCCGTATTTTTTTAAAAGAGCGTTGAGTTTTGGTGTTTTCTTTTTACACACATCGCAATAAATGGAGATGAATTCGAGAACGGTAACATTAAACCCAGCACGAAGGTTGTTTAATGTTAAAACATTGCCGTATTTATCGCGCAAGGCAAAATCTTTAGCAATGTCACCCGGCTCAAGGCACAGACCAGTATGGGGCATGATCAGGGAAGCCAAAAATAATATGATAAAAAATAATGAATTTTGCATAGGTTGTTTTAACTCATGTTCCCCGTGTCAATACTTTTAAATTTTTTTTCATAGAAAATCAACATATATCTTTTTAAAAATTGAAGCTATTAGGTAAATATAAATGAAAAACAAATATATAAATAAAAAAATAAAAAATAATATACAAAAACAATAGACTAGACTATAAAAAATTATAATTAAAAAATTGAAAATAATAATTCTTGACAGATATCTATTCAAATGTTAATATATTAACGGGAAAAATTTAGAGTCATAAACCAATGAGGGTGAGAAGGAGGTTAATATGTTGAAGAAAATTTTTTACGGACTCGCAATTTTGATGTTTGTGTTTGCTCCGACATCGTATGCAGCGGTAGTGCCAATACAATGCAGCATTGATTTAAGTACGTGCCCCTGGTCAGATGAGAGTAGCACATGGGAAACCGGCGCTTATACATTAGATATAATTTGCACGCAAGGTGGCGCACCTGTTGAAAATTATGTGGCAGAATTCGATATTGTTCTCCAAAAAGGGGGTCCTGGGAATTACCAACCCATAGCTTCCCTTAAAACTTTCTCTACAATTACTGATAGTAATGGAAAAGCAAAAATAAAAGCTCCCTTATTGCATATTCCCATTCAGCAAGGAGGATATATACATACATGTCCTTTTGACGATATTATTTATGTTGGCGGTTCATTTGA
>JAOAHH010000100.1 GCA_026415325.1 Thermodesulfobacteriota bacterium
AGATGTGTATAAGAGACAGGCACCAATACCTGGCTTATCAATTTGCAGCAAAAGCGTTTTATCAAATTCGGCACCCTGCACCCTTTGTACTCGGGCTATGAGGATGAGATCAGAAGGCTTCATGATGCCGGTGTTCGAGGGATTAAGCTTCAACCCGATGTGCAGCAGTTCACCCCTGATGATCCTAACACACTCTACCCACTTTATGAATCACTGTGCCGTTACCAGATGACGGTTATGTTTCACGTCGGCGGTGAGCCGCTACCCTCTCCCGATAACCGCTCGCGGCCCGCCATGATCGCACGTATCGCCCGCGACTTCCCTGAACTCAAAATCATTGCAGCACATCTCGGCGGTCTCAATATGTGGGACGAGGTTGAGGCCGTGCTGGTTGGCGTGCCGAATGTCTGGATGGAAACATCGTTGAGCTACCGGTTTATTAAACCTGATCAAGCGCAACGCATTGTTGCAAAGCACGGTCATGAAAAAATTTTTTTCGGCACCGATTACCCGTTTGCGCCAATCGATGCATCGCTTGCCGCAGCCCGCAGTGTCACGTTTCTCACGAACATCCAAAAGCAGGATATTCTCGGCAGAAATGCTCATCGGTTTTTCTTTGATAGCGCATAGTATGGGGCATGCTGTCCTGAAAAACCACGCCTTCCGGAGCAGTGCAAAAAGATCGGCAGCTTTTTCGATCCCGTTCAGCGATTGTTTTTTCTAAGCGCATCCTACAGAACGCCGCCATACCCCCGCTAATGTACTTGCAATAACCGAATGAAAAAGGCTCGATATGGCACTGGGAATTGCTGTTGTCGGATCACTAAAATTGCTCCGTGCCAAAACCACCCCAAGGCCTGAGTTTTGCATCCCGACCTCAATGGAAATCGTTCGTGCCGTGACGATGTCGCGTGAGATACAATAAGCGCCGATATACCCGAACAAAAAGCCCGCAGCGTGCAACGTAAACACTGCAGCAATGAGCCGCCATCCCGCTGCCAGAATCTCAGTCCTGCCAGCGCCAATCACCGAAGCAACGATGAGTGTTATGAACATAACCGATATGAGGGGCATTGCCGGGAGCAATCGCGCTGAAAACCGGTGAAAAAATTTGTTAAGGATCACACCGGCACTAACAGGAATCAAAATGACCAAAGCTGTTGTCAGTAAAAGTCCCCTGACAGGAACATCAACGCGACTGCCGGCAAGCAGTGCGGTAAAGAATGGTGTTGCAATGACGGCAAGCACGGTCGTAATGCTGGTCATGGTCACCGATAACGGCACATCGGCGCTGGCAAGATAAGCGATGACGTTCGAGGCAGTTCCGCCGGGACACGACGCAACCAAGATAATACCAACAGCAAGTGAGGTGGGCAGTCCGAACAGCGCAGCGATACACCAGCCGAGCAGTGGCATAATGCCGTATTGAAGTATTACCCCCAGTGCAACCCTGCCGGGAAACCGAGCAACCCGTTTAAAATCCTCAAGCGAGAGTGTCAGCCCCATCCCCAGCATGATCATGCCGAGACCGACCGGAATGAAGTTGCCGCTGAACCAAACAAAGAGCGGCGGGTGGATAAGCGACAGAATACTTGCAAGCACGACCCATGCAGGAAACCCTTTGGTGAGGACATCAAGAAAGCGCATCATGTCAGCTCGGTATGATGCAAACAGTTCCCTGTTTAAACACTACCGGCATTATAGCATCTTGTATAACCCATACGACTTCCTATGCACCACAGCTCCTCTTAAGAAATTCTTTAATATTATCGGCGATACCTTGAACCAAGCGACGCCGCGCCTCAATACTTGTCCACCCGATATGTGGGGTTAAGCTTAGGCGTTCGGGATGGGTGATCTGCAGCAAAGGGTTGCGCGCATCAATCGGTTCACGGGTTACCACATCAATACCGGCATAGAGCGGTCGTTCATCAAGAATGCGCGCAAGATCGGCCTCGTTCACAATCCCGCCGCGCCCCATGTTGACGAGAATTGAACCATCACGAAGTCGCTGCAGTTTTTCGTAGGTAATGAGATTTTGCGTCTGTTCGTTCAGCGGTGCATGGATGGTAACAATATGCGAGGTTGCAAGCAAGTCATCAAGCTCCATGCGCACGATATCCTGTTGCATGTTTTTGCCTGATGTTGAATAATACACGACCATGCATCCAAATGCCCGAGCAACCTCAGCAACCCGGCGTCCGATGGTTCCAAGTCCGATAATTCCCCACTGTTTTCCTGCAAGTTCATAAAACGGTGGCCCAATGTGTGCAAACGTGGGGCTTGACGACCACGCTGTCTTTGCGTAGGTGTCGTAATAACGGTGTTGGCACAACAGATACAGCACATGTGAGAATGTCACCTGTACGACGCTTTCCGTTGAATAGCCTGCCACGTTTTTGACCTCAATTCCGCGCTCCTGTGCATATCCAAGATCAACGTTATTCATGCCGGTGGCAGCAACACAGATGAGTTTAAGGAAAGGAAGCTGCTCCATGACCTGCCGGTTTATGACAACCTTGTTGGTAATCGCAATCCTTGCTTGAGAAAGCCGC
>JAOAHH010000013.1 GCA_026415325.1 Thermodesulfobacteriota bacterium
GTCTCCGCGTTGCGTGATTGCAGCTCTCGTTTTATTTCAAACGTTGTGGTCAATCGAACGTGAGGTGCGAGTTGCTCGAGACGCTGCGTGATTTTAAGCGGATAGAGCGATGTGCCATCGCAGATAATTGTTCCGTCAGGGACACTTTCGCTCAGGGCTGTGCGGGCAAATAGTTCTGCCGATCGTTCATTGTGCTTCCACGGCACGATCCAATACCGTAGTTCATCACGAAACGGGAGCTCGCGGGGGCGTTGGACCTCAATGCCGATACGTGCTGCAAACATTGGTATTGCGGCATAAACAAATGGTGGCATGAGAATAGAAAAAATACAGCCGGCAATAACCAAACGTTTCTGCACGTCAGATTTGTGTGTAAGTACTGATATGCCAATCGCAGCAGCAAGAGCGATCATGGCGATTGTTGGCAATAGGAAGGTAAACTGGTCGGGCACCGGATATCGAATAACAAACAGCGCTTCTATAATCGTAATCGCCATGATCAATCCTGAAGGCAATAAACCGATGTTCCGTTTGAGAGACAGCCAGCCTATCATGGCGCACGGGAGCATAATATTGATAAAGTTTAGCGATATGAGTCCCGCATTAACCAAAAAATAATTTCCAAAGAAATGCATATTAAATACTGCCTGAGCATAGATTCCGACAAGAGCGGACTGCAGAGCAGCGACAATATCGCCATGCATTGAAACGTGTTTTATGATCAGACTTATAAACAAAGAAGCTCCCGCGGTATATGCTGTTAGTATAAGTAGGAACGTTGCGGGCTTAAGTTTTTTCTGTCGCGCAAGTGTTACAACAGCAATGATATAAACAGGGAGAGGCAGAAGAGCAAGATTGTGAATGCTCAGCCCAAGTCCGTTGAAGAAAAAAAGAAGTACAGCAGTCTTCCCGGATGGCTGTTCGAGTAAGCGAAATAGGATGAGCAGCTCGGTGGTAAAAATAGCAAGCTGCATGCTGTACACCTCAGCGACGGTTGCGAGCCACCATACGGTATGCATTACTGCCACCAGCATTACTGTTGCAATACCGATCATGATTTTGCCGCTGTATCTTGCAGTTATGACAAGTAGATTTGCAAGGGCAATTGCCATGCAGACACCGCTCATGCTGTTGATTTTAAACATTGTGTTTGTGCCCGGAAGCAGGAGTACAAGTCGACCAAGGATGATATAGAAAGGATGAGCAAGGGCAATGCCAAGATGTCCGATAATATCACCGGAAATAATTCGCCATTGAAACATCCCGCTGTCCTGCCATGAAACACCGCGCTGTGCCGTGAGCAGGTAGAGCACCGAAAATATTATGACTGCGCAACACCACAGGATCCATAAGGGAATGCGATTTTTGGAAGTTAAGGGGTTATCCATAAGCGGGAGGGGATGATATGCTATTTTTCGATGCCGTCCCGCGCGCACACACCGCGGGCGTAATAATGCTTTATTTCTTTCATTTCCGTCACCACGTCTGCACGCCCGATTAACTTTTCATCTGCATAGCGTCCGGTTATCACGAGCTCGACATGCTCGGGTTTGCGGTCAATCAGGGCAAGAAGCTCATCGACCGCAATCATCCCATAGGAGATGGCAATGGTAATTTCGTCGAGAATGACAACATCAAAGTTGCCCGAAATAACCTGCTCAACGCAATCTTCAAAGCCTTTCCGGGCGGCTGCATGGTCAGCTTCGGAGGGGTGATTTATGATAAAACAGCCGGTGCCGTACTGCTGCACGGTGATACAATTACGAAACCGTTCCAGTGCTTTGATTTCACTGTAGGGAAAGTTTTTAAGAAACTGAGCAATATAGACTCGTAATCCTGCTCCCGCTGCCCGAATCGCAAGACCAAGTGCTGCTGTCGTCTTTCCTTTACCGTTGCCCGTATATACATGGACGTATCCCTTCATCGGGAATGCCTTTATGGAGGGTTGTGTCAGAAAATGCTTGTTGTTTTTAAGCGTGTGGCTATTATAGCGAGAAAGCCAATTGCCCGCAAACACTAATATACAGGGAAGACCGGTGAAGATAACGGTTGCAGCATCAGCTGGATTTTGCTTTGGGGTGAAACGAGCTATCCGCATTGCACTCGAAACGGCGGCTCGTGAAGACCGAATTGAGATGCTCGGCGATATCGTCCACAACGAGGATGTGGTGAAGCGTATTGAAGCTGCCGGTATCCGTAAGGTCAAACGGCTCACCGCCGGAAAAGGCAAGGTGCTCATCATCCGTGCCCACGGTGCGGCAGAAAAGGTGTTTGAAAAAGCGCAGGCGCTCGGCTACCGCATTGTCGATGCAACATGCCCCATGGTAAAAGAAATTCATCGCATTGTTCGTAAACGGGAACAGCAGGGGTATCGGTGCATTATTATCGGTGACCCTGAGCATGAAGAGGTACACGGTATCCAAGGGCAGATCAAACGAAGAGCGCTTATCATCGACCGTGTTGAGGCGATTCCTGCGCATATGCCTTTGTCATTTTCTCGGGCAGCCGTGGTAGTTCAATCTACCCAGAACAGCGATACAGTGAAATGCATCATCGAGGAGCTCAAAAAGCGCATCCCTGAGCTTGTCATTCACAACACCATTTGCCATGCTACCAGAAAACGGCAACAGGAGATAAAAACGATGCCGCTCAAGCATGACGTCATACTAATAATCGGTTCCCGCACCAGCGCAAACACAAAGCGTCTGTATGAAATTTCACGTTCGCTAAATTCCCGAAGCTACTGGATTCAGAAACCCGCGGACATTGATCCACGCTGGCTGAGAGGAGCGGTGTCGGTCGGGGTGACGGCAGGAGCATCAACACCGGAGGAGACCATTACCAGTGTCGTTGCAGCGCTTAAACGTGTGAGCGACGGAGCAGAGGATCGGGAATGCCCGCTTCCCTAAACCCTTTTTCGCGCAGAATGCAACTATCACACCTTTGGCACGGAGTTCCGTTTGGCAGTGGATCATAGCAACTATGTGTCATAGAGAAATCCACACCGTACCGGATTCCGGTTTTAACGATTTCGGCCTTTGTCATGTGCAACAAGGGCGCTCGAATGCGAATCCGCATTGATCCCTCAACCGTTGCCTTTAATGCTCGGTTTGCCATTTGTTCAAATGCTTCAAGATATTCAGGCCTGCAATCAGGATATCCCGAGTAATCAATTGCGTTAGCACCGATAAAAATATCTTGTGCACCGATCACTTCCGCCCACGCGAGGGCAAAGGATAAAAAGATGGTGTTGCGTGCAGGCACATACGTGCGCGGTATTTCTTTGCCGATTTCTTCAAAAGAGCGATCTTTGGGAATATCTACAGATGTTGTAAGGGCTGAAGCACCGATTGCATCAAGCGGCAGGTCAAGGATGAGGTGCTGGGATGCATTGAAATAATTTGATACCCGTGCAGCAGCCTGAAGCTCGCATACATGCCGTTGCCCATAGCGAAAACTGAGGCTGTAAATGGCAAAACCCTGACTGAATGCCATTGCCATGGCGGTTGTTGAATCAACGCCTCCGCTACAGAGAACTACTGCTTTGCGAATCGTTGCTGTCATTGAGAACCGTAGGGCTATTCGAGAAACGCTTTATGGATGGCGCGAATGGCTTTGTCAGCTTCTTCGTCTTTGATGACACACGAGATATTGATTTCCGAGGCACCCTGAGAAATCATTTCGATGTTAATACCTTGTGTTGCAAGCACAGAAAACATTTTTCCCGCAAGTCCGACGCAATGTTTTTGCCCCCTGCCGACCAGGCTGATGATTGCCATGCCGCTTGTCACCGTGACGGTCCCCAGCTCTTGAAGTTCCGGGAGTGCTTTGCCGAGTTTTTCGGTGTTTTCAACTGTCATCGAAATATTGACCTCTGAGGTGGCAATCAAATCAATGATGATGCAGTGGCGTGCAAGGACTGAAAAGACTTTTGCAAGAAATCCGTATGCCATGAGCATCCGATTTGAATTTATATTGAGTACGGTGATATTTCTTTTTGCCGTGACTGCAGTTGCCGGCTTTGCCGTTGCGCCGGTATCAGCGGCAGGATCGATGATGGTCCCCGGAAGATCGGGATTAAACGTGTTTTTAATACGGATGGGGATTCCAGCTTTGATGACCTGCTCCATGGTAAAGGGGTGGATCACTTCGGAGCCGTAATAGGTCAGTTCCGCTGCTTCTTCAGGGGTAATGCTTGCAAGCACCCGCGCAGCTTCCACCTTTCGGGGATCTGCAGAGTACACCCCATCAACTTCCTTCCAAATCTGGAGTTCTCGGGCGTTGACGGCAGCAGCGGTAAGCGATGCGGTAAAATCAGTATAGCCACGGCCGATGCTGGCAATTATGCCGTTGGGAACAAAACCGAAATAGCCGGTCAGAACCGGTACCCGATCACCACAGGATTCTACAATATGTTTGAGCCGCTTTTGCACATAGGCGTAGAACCGGTGGTCTGCTTCGGCAAACTGTTCCTCAACAATGTTTGAAAGGTCACAATACAATGCATCGATGCCCATCTGTTGGAGCAAGCCGGCAAAAATACATGCCGAAAGCCGCTCTCCTGTGCCGATGATCACATCCTGTGAACGTGTGGAGAGTTCGCCGATTACACTCACCGCATGCAAAAAGGATTTGAGCTCTTCCAATGTTTCCTGCACGTGGCAGAGGACTTTAT
>JAOAHH010000127.1 GCA_026415325.1 Thermodesulfobacteriota bacterium
GAGTATATTTTAACATCAATGCCTGCAAACGCACCTGCAATTGCAATTGTACAACATATGCCAGAGAACTTTACGAAAAGTTTTGCCCAACGTCTTAATTCTATTTGTAGCATTGAAGTTAAAGAGGCAGAACATAATGATCATCTTATTCCTGGTCGGGCATTAATTGCTCCCGGCAATAAACACATGGTTGTACGAAGATCCGGTGCTTTTTATTATGTAGAAATTAAAACTGGACCTTTAGTAAAACGACAGAGACCATCTGTTGAAGTTCTTTTTGATTCAGTTGCACAATATGTTGGTAAAAATGCTATTGGCGTTATACTTACTGGCATGGGCTCTGATGGTGCTGAAGGATTATTAAAAATAAGGCAATCGGGGGCACCGACAATAGCACAGGATGAAAAATCATGTATTGTATTTGGAATGCCAAAAGAGGCAATAAAAATCGGTGCTGCAGAAAAGGTATTAGACCTCAAGGATATACCAGAGGCAATTTTATCATATTTATAATTTTTTATCTTTAATAGTTTACATAATATATCTTATCAGACATTAGATATTGAATTGTCTTCCTTCAATATAAATATCTATCTGAAAGTTTATTGATTATTTATCGCTTTTGTATTATATGTTTTCACGTTTTTTAACTTTGATGAAAAAATGAATAACCATTCAAAAACGCCCGTCATTTTAATGGGGAATGAAGCTATTGCGCGAGCAATTGTAGAACATGGATGTTTTCTCGCCGCTTCATATCCCGGAACACCCGCATCAGAAATCTTATCTTCAATTGCAAGACTTAAAAAAGAATATAATCTTGATATGCATGTTGAATGGTCAGTAAACGAAAAATGTGCATTTGAAGTAGCTTTGTCAGCAAGTTATGCGGGCTATAGAGCTGTGGTTGCAATGAAGCAGGTTGGTTTAAATGTTGCCCTCGACCCCCTTATGAGTGCTGCATATACTGGTACAATCGGTGGCTTTATTATTTGTTCAGCAGATGATCCAGGACCACACAGTTCTCAAACAGAACAAGATAGCAGAATGCTTGCAATGTTCGCAAAAATCCCTGTGTTCGATCCTTCATCACCACGTGATGCCTATAAATGTATTCTGCCAGCTTATATGCTTTCTGAGAAATATCAGATACCAGTTATGGTTCGACCAACTACTCGTGTCTGTCATGCAAGGCAAAATATAACTACCAATAACATTAATGGCTTTTATTCTGCTGTCAGTTTTGAAAAAAATCCTTCTCGTTGGGCAGCAACGCCTCGTTACCGATATGACCTTCACAAACTGCTGAATAAAAAAATCGAAAAAATTAGTTTAGAAAAAAAATTTTATCCTCTTCAATGGAACAAAACCCCAAAAAAAGCGCATACTTGTATCATAGCTTCAGGTGTTGCGTTTGCACATGTGGCTGACATTATAAAAGATACAAGTTTAGGTGATTCTGTTGATATATTTAAGGTTTTGATGCCCTACCCTCTTAATAAAGTTTTTATCAAAACCATACTTGAATCATATAAACATATCTTAATTATCGAAGAACCCTATGGTATCATCGAGCTTCAGTTTCCCGAAAAAAAGCATATCTACGGGAAATCGAATGGGTTTGTTCCTTGTGAAGGAGAATTAACCCCCGACATTATCGAACCAATTCTCCACCATTTTTTTCACAGAAAAAAAACGCGTCGAAAACTTCCTGCAAACTTGCCTGGGCAACGTCCTTCATTATGCCCTGGCTGCCCTCACCGCGCTTCATTTTTTGCAATTAAAAAAGCTTTCCCAAACGCATTATATCCCAGTGATATTGGCTGTTATACCCTTGGCATCAATTTAGGTGTTGTTGACACCTGTTTATGTATGGGGGCATCTATTAATCAGGCATCGGGACTTTTTCATGCCCTATCGAAAAACACAAAACAACAGCCGCCGATCATCGCAACGATCGGCGATTCAACATTTCTCCATTCAGGAATTCCTGCTTTAATTAATGCACACTATAATGGTGCCCGTTTTATTCTCGTTATTCTTGATAATAGCACAACGGCTATGACCGGTAACCAACCTACAGCACTTTCAGGAATTCGGGTTGACGGGAGTAGAAGTAAGCCACTGGATCTTGAAAAAGTTATTGAAGGTCTCGGGATAGCATTTTTAAAAAACGTGGATCCCTATCGTGTTCCTGATATGATTAACACACTTAAAGAAGCGGCTCTTTTTCTCCAAAAGCCTGATGGTGGTATTGCCGTCATCATAGCAAAACATCCTTGTCTGATGAATATTCCTAAAACGAGGTCACCACAACCAGTCATTTCAAATAGTTGTACCGGTTGTGGATATTGTGTTAAGCATTTTGAATGCCCCGCGCTTTCCATAACCAATGGAAAATGTGAGATTAATACGTTGAGCTGTACTGGATGTGGCGTATGTATACATGCTTGCCCAATCGGTGCAATAACTATGGATAATTAAAACATGAAACGATCCATAAACGCATGCCCATGCCAAATAGTTCTTTGCGGACGTGGAGGACAAGGTATTTTATTTTTAACACGTGTCTTAACTGAGGTGGCTCTACTACGGGGTCACAGCGTCATATCATCTGAAACACATGGGATGGCAATGCGTGGTGGATCGGTTGTATCGTTCATTAAAATCGGTGATTTTTTTTCACCTCTTATCAGAAGCAAACAAGCAGATATTCTTTTTGTGCTCTCTGAAACAGAACTTATACAAAATCAACATTTTGCACGGCCGACAGGTTCACAAATATACATAAACGCAAAAGAACCACGAAAGCGTTCGATTGATGCAGATTCTCTCGCAGTTCGCCTTGGCTCACCTGTGACGGCAAATCTCGTTCTTCTTGGTTTTGCTTGCGCACATCCTGATTTTCCATACTCACATGATGAAATTGCTCAGTGCATACGAAAAATAAGTACGGCTTCAATGGTTGATCAAAACCTTAAATCATTTTATGAAGGGTATTATTCTTTTTCTTAATAATACTTAATATTTTATCAACGGGGAGATACTTCAATGTTTCAGCCTGAACTTGAATCACTCGGCCGAGATGAACTTATGCAACTCCAACTTGAGCGGTTGTGCCAAACACTTGATCGGATTGAAAAAAATAATCCGTTTTATTTTAATAAAATAAAGAAAATTTCATCTCGTGATATCAAATCACTTGAAGACATAAAGAAATTCCCATTTTTAACCAAAGATGATCTTCGAGATGGATATCCGTATGGATTTACCTGTGCCGATCCATCTGAATTCATGCGCCTGCATATGAGTTCTGGTACAACTGGCATTCCAATTATTAATCCTTCGACACGAAATGATATTCGTCAGTGGGGGAACATAATGGCACGATGCTATTGTGCCGCAGGACTGACTGATCAAGATGTTATCCAAATTACCCCCTCATTTGGTCTTTTTAATGGAGGCTTTGGCTTTCATTACGGCGCAGAAACACTTGGCGCAATGATAATTCCTATTGGTGCCGGCAGAACGCTTTTGCAACTGAAATTTATCAGGGACTTTAATGTTACCGCTATCACTGCAATCGCTTCTTACCCCCTTCGCATCATTGAAGTTGCGGAAAAGGAAGGGTTTGACTTTAAAGCAACAAAGCTCAAAGTCGGAATTTTTGGCGCCGAGGTTTGGAGTGATGAGGTGCGACGCCGCATTGAAGCAGCGATGAGTATCGAAACATTTGATATTATTGGAATGACTGAAACTGGCGGTGTTGGATTAGGCATTGACTGTTCTTATCATAACGGCATTCATGTTTGGGAAGACGACTATCTTATCGAAATCATAAACCCCGAAACCGGCGAACCGGTTCCTGACGGTCATGAAGGAGAAATGGTTATTACAACATTAAACCGTGAGGGTCTGCCGCTTGTGCGCTATCGGACTCGGGACATAACTGCTATTCTAAGCAGAGAACGTTGCGCATGTGGTCGCACCTCATTGCGAATTCAGCGGCTTAAAGGTCGCAATGACGATATGCTAAAGATAAAGGGTGTGAATTTTTATCCCTCACAGCTTGAGAGCATTCTCATGAAACATCCCCAGATAGCAAATCATTATCAGATTGTTCTTGAAAAATCCAAAGGTCGTGACACAATTACGCTCATGATTGAAACCCGTGGCAACGTCTCGCAAAGCCTTTCAGAAGAAATTGCCATGCAAATCTATGATCTGCTTGGTTTTCATGTCGATAAGCTTGATCTTTTACCAGAAGGCACGCTCCCGCGCGCTCCTGGCAAGGCTGTCAGAGTTGTCGATAAAAGATAGCAAACCATATCCTATGAGTTAGGTGCCATAGAGGAAGGAGATTAAAAATTGAAATTTGCACTTGTTCCAAAAGAGGTATTTTTTACAAAAGGCGTTGGCGTGCATCGTGATGAACTGCGCTCCTTTGAGCTTGCACTTCGTGATGCAGGCATCGAAAAACAGAACCTCGTGCCGGTATCAAGTATCCTCCCACCGGGGTGTAAAATTATCCCCAAGGCCCAGGGGCTCAAAAAGTTGTATCCCGGCGCAATAACTTTCACTGTTATTAGTAAATGCTCCAGCAATGAACCCCGCCGTCTCATCGCTGCATCGATCGGTTGCGCAATACCTACTGATAAAACCGGATATGGATATCTTTCCGAATTTCACTCATTTGGCATGACCGAAAAGCAAGCTGGAGATCATGCTGAAGATATGGCCGCAGCCATGCTTGCATCAACATTAGGGATTGAGTTTGATGAAGATAAAAGTTGGGATGAAAAAAAAGAGGTTTACCGCATTAGCAATAAAATATTCAAGTCAACCGAGATTACCCAGTCAGCTATTGTTTCATCTAAGGGGTATACTACCGTCGTTGCGGCAGCTGTTTTTTTGATGTGATATTAAACCAGTTTCTAAATTTATACATAGCACACTCCCAAAGCAATAGTTATCTACTCTCAAAATTATACACATATCTAGTTATGAACAAAGCCTATCTCAAAACTCTGTGAGCGGTTTTCTTTTATGCTAACATCAGATGAAAGTAATCGTTTTATTAAAATGCGTCGTGCTATGGTTGAGCGGCAGCTCATATCTCGCGGCATTACCGATCACAGAGTTCTTGAAGCAATGGGCAAAATTCCCCGTGAAGATTTTGTTCCCGAACGATTCAAAAACGATGCCTACTCGGATGGTCCCTTAAGTATTGGAGAAGGGCAAACTATTTCGCAACCGTATATGGTGGCTTTGATGACTCAATGTCTTGAATTGAAAGAAACCGATAAAGTTCTTGAAATCGGAACCGGTTCAGGGTACCAAACTGCGGTGCTTTGCCATATCACGCCACATGTTTATTCAATTGAACGAATCCCTTCCTTAGCGCGTGCTGCAGAAGAACGTCTGCGAAGCCTCGGCTATCATACTTGTAGTATTACGGTTGGTGATGGTACATGTGGCTTGCCAGAATACGCTCCTTTTGATGCAATTATTGTCACTGCTGCAGCACCATCAGTGCCGGAAACGTTACAACAACAACTTGCAAAGAACGGAAGACTAGTGATTCCAGTAGGTTCAAGTTACACACAGATGCTCTACAAAATAACCCGTATCGATAATACGTTTGTTACCGAAGAAATTACCCCCTGTGTTTTTGTGCCGCTTATCGGCACTTATGGCTGGCAACAATCTGATCCAGAAAACAATCATATATCATCGCGAACATTTGATGAATGGGATAACACCATATGAACTTTTTATTACATCGACTTCCTCATTACCAAGGCGTCACCGGTCCGTTGCTCCTGATCATTCTGGACGGCATGGGTTTGTATCGTGGCAGATCTGAAGGATATCCGGGAAATGCCTTTGAACAGGCACAGCCACAGACACTGCTCCGTTTGCTTCAGAGCGAAAAAATCGTGACGCAGTTGAAAGCTCACGGTACGGCAGTCGGCATGCCTTCGGATGCAGATCAAGGAAACAGTGAAGTTGGCCATAATGCACTCGGCGCAGGTCGCATTTTTGCCCAAGGAGCAAAGCTTGTTGATGAGGCGATTGAGTCACGGCGGATCTTTCAATCCTCAGTCTGGCGCAACATTATCAATAACTCATTACAGAAAAGAACGCCGGTGCATTTTATCGGTCTTCTCTCCGACGGAAATGTGCACAGTAATATCAATCACTTGATCGCCCTGATTGCCGAATGTGACCGCGCAGGAGTTGAAGAGGTGTATATACATGCACTGCTTGACGGTCGCGATGTTCCTCCTATAAGTGCTTTAAAGTACTTTGGGATGCTGGAGGATTTTCTCTGGACTATTCAGGTCCAGGCGCAGAAAGATAAAAAACGACGCCGCTATGCCATTGCTTCGGGCGGCGGACGCATGGTAACCACAATGGACCGCTACGAGGCAGACTGGCGCATTGTTGAACGCGGTTACAACGCGCACGTCCTCGGTGAAGGTCCGTTGTTTCGCAATTGTTTTGATGCCATAATTGCGCTCCGAAAACAAACCCAACTTGATGATCAGTATCTTCCGCCCTGGGTAATCGCCGATCCATCATGTTCCGATAAACCGATCGGACAAATCTTCGATGACCATGCGGTTATCTTTTTCAATTTTAGAGGAGATCGTGCAATTGAAATAACCAGGGCATTTATCGAAAACAATTTTTCATATTTCCCTCGAAAACGTCATCCTAAGGTGCTCTATGCAGGAATGCTCGAATACGACGGTGACACGCATCTTCCGCCACATTATTTAGTCGAACCACCTGCCATTGATCATACTATTTCAGAATATCTTGCTCGTAATGGTATTTCACAGTATGCAATCAGTGAGACGCAAAAATATGGTCATATTACGTATTTTTGGAACGGTAACAATTCGGCAAAATTTGATGAGACCCTTGAAACATGGATTGAAATCCCCTCCGATACCATTCCCTTTGATCAAGCGCCTGCCATGAAGGCCCATGAAATCGCAGAAGTCGCTATAGAAGCGCTTCAATCAGGTAACTATAAGTTTCTCCGGCTTAATTTTGCAAACGGTGATATGGTCGGACATACTGGTTCACTGCCTGCTGCCATCCAAGCTGTTCGTGTCGTTGATCAGGCGGTTGCGAAGCTTCTCTCGGTTATCGATGAGCTGGAAGGAACCGTTATTATTACAGCAGACCACGGAAATTGCGAGCAAATGATTGCTGTGGATCCCAAAACTGGACAGCCTAAAAAAGCTGCTGGTGGCAACTTTGAGCCCATGACCAGCCATACTTTGAATCCGGTTCCATTTATTATTCATGGGCCTGATACTGCTCGATACGCGCTCAATACCGATATCCGTAATCCCGGGCTGGCCAATGTGGCTGCTACAATTTTAAACCTTCTCGGTTTTGCAAAACCCGAAGATTATCTTGACTCAATCATTCGTATAAACAGCTAATGCCAGACCTTAGGAAACGACATTAATGCATTTTCCATCATTATATGCGTTTTATTGCAGATAAAAGTTCATCAACCGATACTGTTGCAATCCCAGCCATTGTATCCGACATAGCATAGGGAATAATGAGCTGATCACGGTGAATAATCGATCCGCATGAATAGACCACATTCGGCACATACCCTTCTCGCTCCTCCTCACGTGGCTCAAGTAATGGATCAGTCAACATTCCAATAATGCGCCGTGGATTCTCTAAATCGAGTAACATTGCTCCAATGCAGTACCGTCGCATAGGGCCAACACCATGTGTCAATACCAGCCATCCATCAGGTGTTTCAAGCGGGGAGCCGCAATTACCAATTTGAATGAGCTCCCATGGATATGTAGGGCGTTGGAGAATTTCCGACCGTTGCCAAAAGTGAAGATGATCTGAAAACATAATGTGGTTATTTTCATTATCTTGCCTTGATAGCATTACATATTTACCGTTGATGCGGCGCGGGAAAAGCGCCATCCCTTTGTTTTGCACCGCCCTTCCGTTTAAAGTGATCATTTTAAAGGTAACGAAATCTTTAGTTTCGATAAGTTGCGGCAGAATGGTGCTACCGTTATAGGCAGTATAGGTTGCATAATACATAACCGTTCCATCGTCGTCCGTAAACCGTACAAACCGAGCATCTTCAATACCACTGCGATCATTTTCCGATGCAGGAAAAATCACTCGTTCTGAAATCATGCTATCGGGATTAAAGGTAAGCTCATAGTTTGACCGGGCAAGCCACAGCATTGTCTCGATGGCATGTTCTTGTCTCGGTACAAGAGAAGGATGTTCTTGCTCAAAACTTTCGATACTGTTGCGTAACATTGAAAAGCTGAATTGATCAGGCAATGATCTTAGAATTGCATGTGTTGTTTCATCACAAATTTGCATTTCATTGAGTTTAAGTTCAAATAAGTGACGGTCATATAAAGGGTTAAGCTGGAGTTCAGCATGTTCGACAAATTCATGAAGCGGATCAAAAATGATATTCGTATCTTCATCAATAATGCCGCTTCTGAATTCTATGGAGGAAATATGCCCTTCCCCAACCGCACGCAAACTCATAATAAACCTAATCTGTCCCTGTTCGAGGTCGCTCTGGTCCGGATGTAGTACGATCGATGGATTGAAGATCGCCGCTGATTCAACGGCATATTCCATGGTAAAGTATGCACCAATAAGTTTTTTCCGATGGTCATCCAGGTGCGCAACTTTATCAGGTAAAAGATGCTGAACGGTATAAAAGTGTTTTAAAAAGACATTGTCGATATCTCGATGCCGATCGGAAAAATCATCATAAATGTCCCGAAGCACTTGCATTACTTCTTTCTTTTCAAGTTTCAGGACTCGCCGTATAATTCTTCTTGCATGCATTACACTTTTGGGGAGATGCAATCTCGTTATAACGCGCGAAGGATCACGAACAATCTTCTTTCTTTTCCGTTTGACTGTCACCATATTCTTATTCCTATCCCATCGCTGGTCGTGCCTTTTTAAGGCAATGCTCAATTAAGGCATCAATTTGTGCAACGCCAGCACACATGACCGTATCTGCTCCACCCCAATACAGAATGAGATTTTTGCCATCTTCGGTAACCGCACCGCAGGTAAACACAACATTCGGCACATAACCTGTCCGTTCCCATGGATCATGGGGTTCTACAATCCACTCATCGCCGACCCCTAATACATGGGCAGGATTCTCGAGATCATGGAGGGCAACGCCGAGGCGATACACTGCACCCGCCATAGTTTGAAAAACACCATGATATATATGCAGCCATCCTTTTTTTGTTTTTATCGGCGGTGTGCCTGGACCGATTTTCATCTCATCCCAATGATACTGCATCGGCCTTATCACCACCACAGATTCTCCCCAATGGATAAGATCGGGTGAAAAAGAAAGCCAAATGGACCATGGCATAATATTGGTATGCGGTCGGTCAAGCCTTGCATAGCGCCCTTGAATTCGCTCCGGAAACAGAACGACATTTCTCATGTCAGCATGACTGATGATTGCGATGCGCTCGACCTCGTGAAAATCATATGTCCGTGCAAGACCGATGCGTACCCCGAAACGGGAATAACAGCTATAGGTCAGATAAAACGCTCCTTCAAGGGGTGTTATCCGAAGATCTTCAATGCCGAATTCTTCATATACTCCAAATACGGTATCCGCTGCAGGAACCATAAAGGGTTTTTGATAAACTGAGAATGAAAACCCATCGCTACTATCCGCCCTTCCAATTACAGAACGGCCGTTGCGCTGATGACTTCTAAATAACATGACATACCGGTCTTGAAATTTCACAACACCGGCATTATGGACGGTTGCAACAGGGTATGGGATATCGTCAGGCGTAAGAATCGGATTGTTATGATAACGTATAACGAGCTGGCCAGGGGAACACATTGTGCACTACTCCCATCAGAACTGCCTATTATACCCTTCCGAAATCGTCTTCAAACCGTTCAATATCGTCTTCACCAAAATAATCACCGGTTTGGATTTCAATAAAAACAAGTTCGTCTGTCCCTATGTTCTCTATTCTGTGGCGCACCATACGGGGGATATTCACGGATTCCCCTGGGGTAAGCTCGAAGCGTTCCTCATCAAGTGTTACTATCGCCCTTCCCTTCTGTATATACCAATGTTCATCACGCATTGCATGGCGTTGCAAGCTCAAGCGTTTTCCAGGATACACAATAATGCGTTTGCTTTTAAAATCCTTCTTTTCTGCAAGAATCTCATAATATCCCCAGGGGCGATGATCTTCCCGAGCGACCGAAGCAACGATCATTTGATAAACATCAATATACTGCTCCACCATTCGATCGGCCGTAAAACGTTGTTCCACTGTCCTGCGACACTCACGGCGATCGATATTGCTGATGCGATCAATTGCCGAAAGGGCAGCCGTTGCATCAGGAACGAGTATGCCGTCTTTCCCATCGGTTATGATCTCCGGCATGCTTCCCCGATTTACCGCAATAACCGGCGTGCCGCATGCCATAGATTCGATAACCGATAATCCAAACGGCTCGTTAAAGTTAATCAAATGCAGCAATGCGTAGGCATTTCTTAACAGTTTGTTGCGCTCGGTAGGCCCAACACTTCCGACGTAAACAACCGTTTTATTATCGATGAAAGGTGCAACATAGTTGTTAAAATAGTCTTTGTCCTGAATAATGCCGGCCATCACTAATGTTCTTCCTGCGGCACGGGCGACTTCGATGGCCTCTTTTGCGCCTTTATCATGATGAAAACGACCAAAAAAAAGAAGGTAATCATCAGGGGTGTCGTTAAAATCGAAAAGGTTGAGGTCTATGCCATGATAAATCGTAGCGCAATAAGTGAGTTCCGGCGACCTGTCTGCATTGCTTATTGATACATAGAATGTTTTTGTATTGTAGCGTTTATATATGGGGAGAATCGATGGAGAAGAAAAACCATGGATTGTTGTTAAAACCGGCGTTGCGACCAATTGTGAATACGTTAGCGGCAAAAAATCAAAATGGTTATGGATGAGATCAAATTCCTGTGCCTGTTCAAAAAGATGCGCGATATGGAGGCATTCACAGACTTTTGGATTCAGTGATTCATCCTCCTCATATCCTCGAGGGATAATAGCACGGAGTTTCCCTATTGTTTGTGAATCTGCTGTCGCAAATAAGGTAACATCAATGCCGCGTTGAACAAGCCCTTCAGTCAAGAGCGATACAACGGTCTCCCAGGGACCATAATGTCGAGGCGGCGTTCGCCACGCAACAGGTGCCAGCATTGCAACCTTCATAGTGCCCACTTGCCTCCATAGCTGGTTAAACAACCGAAGCAGACGACCGCATTACCGCCGGGATATTTAAAAGTTTATTGGCTCGTAATGTATGTATGGCAATAAGAGACAAAAGCCACGCAAGTGTTGATTCTGCACCTTCATTCTCATTGATTCCGTTTGGCATAAGACCGTCCCGACATCCGCCTGTTCTTGGATTGTACAAAGGAATTCCAAGATCATTGTTCCCTAAAAACCAGTTAAAACAAGTTATGGCCTTATCGATCCATGTTTTGTCCTGTGTTGCATTATAAGCTTCAATACAGGCATCGATCATAACATGAGCTTCAATCGGCTGTTGATCAAATCGTGCCCGTTGGCCGTCTCGCGTATACCAGCCATTATTCCCGATAGGGACAAAATGCCCGTCTAAAAATTGTATGTCGCATAACCACCGAAGCGTTGCAACTCCGGCATCCAGCATTTCTGCATGTGGAATCCATTGACCTGATAGGATAAGCGCATGGGGTATCCTGCCGTTCGCATAAGAAAGTGTCGTTTCAAGCCATGGCCATGAAGGTGTTCGTTGTGCGACGAGGGCATCAAAAAGTCGATATGCAAGATTTGTCCGTATTCGTTTTGCTTCGGTATCTCCGGGAAAACGTGAGAGATATGCATGAATTCCTATAAGGCTAAAACTCAAAGCACGTGGTGATGAAAATTCCTCAACTCTCTTTAGGGCCTTGCAAAACAGGCTTGCGCATATATTTTGCAATGCGCGGTTTGATATATGTGCGACCGCGGTACCGAGCCCCCAGAGTGAACGCCCATGGGAATCTTCAGAACCAACCGCTTCCGTCCATCGCCTATCATATGTCATAAAGTTTCTGAATCTTCCGGTTTCTTCATTAAATGCATAATGGAGGAAGCTTAGATACGTGGTAAAAAGCTTTTCAACCGTATGCTCTGGAGTAAGCATAAGGTTTTTGGCTGCAGCCGTTACGATAAGGGCACGGGCATTATCGTCGGTACAATAACCATGGTTTCTGTTCGGCATGGTATACACTGCGTGTTGCAAAATACCGGTGTCATCGGTAAGCGTCTGCATATGCTGCAGATTAATATCAGGAAGCTCAAACGATTCAGACGGATCGGTCTTTTTAATATAAAAAACTGAGCGCGGTTTTGTTGCACGCATAATTTTAACATTGGCAAAAACTTCAAGGTATTGTCGGGCTACTTCTTTCCATATCGCCGAACGACAAAACATATATGCACGCTTTCGCATTGCATTTCTCTCAAGATCATTGTCAAGCAGATAGATGATTGCTTCAGCCAAAGCATGGGGATCGCGAAAAGGGACGAGTTTTCCCCTTCCCTCGGCTAGCATTTCCTGGGCATACCAGTAGGGCGTTGATACCGTTGCTTTCCCGGTTCCAAGTGCATACGCAAGGGTACCCGAAGTTATTTGTTCCTCGGACAGATATGGCGTTACATAAATATCTGCAGTTCCCAAAAATTCACAGAGCTCTTCCATTGAAACAAAACGGTTTTGGAAAATGACGGATTCCGCCACATTTAGTCGTTTTGCCATCTGCTGGAGGCTAATACGATATCCTTCACCCTGCGATGCAATAACATGGGGATGCGTTGCGCCGAGAATAATATAAACCGCATCGGGATGTTTTTCCAGAATGCGTGGCATTGCCTGAATCATATTTTCTATACCCTTGTTGGGAGAAAGAAGTCCAAATGTTAATATGACTTTTTTTCCTTCAACGCCAAATTGGTCTTTAAAATAATTCGGATCAATGAACGCCGTATCAGGAATACCATGATGGATAAAAACAATTTTATCCTCAGGCACGTTATGAATTTGGGTGAGAAACTCTTTTGCCTTATTGCTCATAATTATAATTTTATCTGACAAATGTACAATCTGCCGCAACACCTCTGCCTGTTCGGGTGTTGGTGTTTTAAGAACGGTATGCAGGGTTGTAATAATCGGCATTCTCAGACGTGAGAGCAGTTCCAGAATGTTACTCCCTGCAGGTCCTCCAAAAATCCCATATTCATGCTGCAGGCAAACGATATCAACCTGATTCATATTGAGAAAATCCGCAGCGCGACGGTAATCGGAAAGCTTGTTCTGATTTACTTCAAAACGAACCGCTGGGGGATAGAAATATCCTTCCGGAATGTCGTTCATTGCAACAGCGAAGCATTTATCCGGTGTTGTCTCCGCAGCAACAGCAGTAAGCAGATCTGAGGTAAATGTGGCAATGCCGCAATGTCGCGGCATATACGTTCCTATAAAGGCTAGTGAATTGAAAAAATCAGCGTATCGGATCGGTGCATTCATAAAGAATACTCCTTTGGCAAAACACGATACAAAAGAGGTTAATCACCTTTCATACGCACAGACATCATATGTATAATCATTATTATCTTTGAGTCAAGACATCGATCGCTCATGAGTTTATGAAGATGCGAATGCTTGACGCACGTTCATACGCAGCGATATAGTAGATACCAACATGTGGCTGTGGAGTGTTATGAGGTTAGGAACCGCATTATTAAAACTCATTTCTTACACATGTGGTCTTTCCATGTTTGCCATCGTTTCCTGTAGCAAACCGGAAAAGGAGTATTATCCCGGCGGCGGAATAAAAAAGATATTATCTTACAATGGCCAGGGTGAACTCCACGGCAGTATTCAATATTTTAATGAATGGGGAACGATTACCAAAATAGAGAACTGGGAGCATGGGAAAAAACAGGGGATGTGTCGAACTTATTATCACCATGGCAGTATACTCAGTGAAGCAAACTATCAGGATAATATTTTACACGGCCCGTATCGGGAATTTTATGATAATGGAACAATTAAACTACAATGCACTTTTGAACGCGGTGAATTACACGGTATCGCTACGTCTTATTACAAATGTGGAACCGTTGAGAAAGAAACCAATTACCAACACGGTGTTCGGCACGGTGTTGAGGTATACTATTACCCCAACACTTCTTTTCGTCTTGTTGCTCTCTATGTCAATGGGTTGTTGTCAGGGGCGGTAATTGAATTTTATGAAAGCGGTGGGGTTAAAACCATAGTAACCTATGCAGACGGGGTAAAGAATGGGGTTGCAAAAGAATATTATGAAAACGGTGCTCTTCAATCAGAAATGCTGTATCGCAAGGATGAAAACATCGGACCGATCTCCTACGATCAATGGGGCAATATGATCATGCCTCCCCCAAAAAAAATTGATGTCAATTTTTTACAGTAACACATCTCTGTATAGCTTCTCCAGAAGGACTGTGGAGCCTTCTCTGTGTTGTACATGGTACGGTGCTCCGCCATACGATACGCACGGCGCCTTCAGGACATCGCATGCAGCGTAAACAACGTATGCATTGCGTTGACAGCGTGCCTCCATTTTGCACGGACAATTCCATTGGGCATGTTTTAAAACACAAACCGCACCTTGAACATTTCGATGCATCGAACGTAAGGGTTATGAGGCTTATCCGGTTAAAAAAGGAATACAACGTTCCCAGCGGGCAGAAAACTCTGCAAAACGGCCGTTTGCTTACCACCATCCATATACAAAACAATACAAGAAAACCCACCTTTATAATAAAAAGCACGCCAATTTGCTCATGGAGATACGCATTGAGCGCAATGATCGGAAATCCTGCTTCAAGTGTTCCTGCCGGGCACAGCATTTTACAGAACCATGGTTCCTGCTTGATTAATGCAAAAAGGATCACACCAAAAATCAAAATAATATAGCGCATCTGTTGGATCCGATGGGGAACGGATATTTTGGGTGAACGGATTTTATATGCAATATCTTGCAGGAGGCCAAAGGGGCATGCCCATCCGCAAACCATTCTGCCGACTATTGCACCTATAAAACTCACGAATCCGGCAATATACAAAGGAATATGGAATTTTCCATAAGCGATAGTAAGCTGCAACGCACCAATAGGGCACGAAAGGAGTGCTGCAGGACACGAGTAACAGTTCAGTCCAGGGCATGGTATGTATTTTAATACCCCCTGGTAAATAACCCCCATCCATAGCCCGGGGAAATAACCGTTATAGAGAACGGTCGATATGATTTGTGACAATCGCTGAATGCGTTGCAGTTTCATAATGCTTAATTAGCCAAGGCCAATGCAATTCAGGCATACGACAATCGCATAACTGAATATCATATGATGCTCGTCGATTGCGATGCCTGCTGCAATCGCCATAATCGCACCAACGGCAATATACCATGGCGCATAGTGCTGTACATAATTTTTAAAATTTTTGATCTTTATCATGATATATAATCCCCTTCTGCTCAGGATATTCCTGTTATTCGGCGTTATTTTATGGTAAAGTATTTATAGATTACTGTAAATGTTTTTTATAACCCTATTCTCAATGTCGCAACGATATCATATATTTTTTCTTCTCTTGTGGTTACATGTTGTATTACCCGATCAAGCATCAGGTGTTTCTCTTCTCGAAAAAGTTCATACCTATAAACTTGATAATGGTTTTACCATTTTAGTGCTGCCACGAAACACAATGCCTGTCGTTTCCTTTGCTCTCTGCTATAGTGCTGGTGCTGTTGATGAATCATTTGGAGAAACCGGTGCTGCACATCTTCTTGAGCACATGTTGTTTAAAGGAACGCCATCAATCGGAACCAAAGACTTTGATGCAGAAAAACCCCTGATCCGACAGATACATGATGTCGGTATTATGCTTGACAAGCTTGAACGCGAAGGCGCAACGGATAACAACAGTCGTGTCGTTTCGCTCCGCCGTAAACTTTCAGCACTACAAGAACAGCATAATCGTTTGCTTAACGCAAACGAACTCGATGCCGTTTATGCTCGACATGGTGCTGAAGGGTTCAACGCGAGCACCGGTTTTGACATTACTACATATACGGTAAGCTTGCCTGCAAATCGCGTTGAATTGTGGGCACGGATCGAATCTGAGCGCTTTGCACAGCCGGTGTTCCGCCAATATTTTATCGAACGCAATATTGTCCTTGAAGAGCTTCGGCAAAACTATGAGAGCAGACCCGAACGGCTCTTGTTATCACATATTTTATCAACGGCTTTTTTTGCACATCCGTATGGAAGGCCAATCATCGGTTGGCCATCTGACATCAAGTATCTTTCCCCTGATGCTTGTGAACGGTTTTTTAAAACCCATTATACTCCGAACAGAGCAGTTGCAGCGATCGTCGGTGATGTCAATCCTGATTCGGTGTATGCCATTGTACGCCGATATTTCGGCAAACATCCTGCTGCGCATGCTACAGATATCCGTGCAATCACCATAGAGCCAGGGCAGAAAGGAGAGCGTCGTGTCATTGTCGAGGCAGATGCAGAACCTCTTCTTATTGTTGCCTACCATAAACCGACTTTGCCACATCCAGATGACACCGTTTTTGATGTGATCGATGCATTATTGACTGCTGGTCGCTCATCACGTTTATATAAAAGACTTGTGACCGAGCTTCGCATCGCGTCGCAGGTAGAAACGATGAATGGATTCCCCGGTGCCCGCTACCCTAATTTATTTCTCATAAAAATTGCTCCCCATCGGAGTATATCCTATACCAAAGTCGAACAAGCACTCTATCATGAGCTAAATCGGCTCTGGAATGAGGCGATCCCTCCACACGAGCTTGAAACAGCTAAAAAACAGATCCGTTCAGATCTAATGCGTCGTATGCAATCAAATGATGAACTTGCCGACCTTCTTTCCTATTACCAAACCATTGCAGGTGACTGGCGCTATATAGACAAAAACCTTGAACGCATTGAGAACGTGACCACCATAAATATACAGGCGGTAGCTAAGCGCTATTTTACCGCCTCTAATAGAACTGTCGGCATGCTAAAGAATAAAAACGATCATGATTAGTTATAATCGATCATCTATTGGTAATATTTTTGTACTTTCGCTTTCTTTTTTATGCTGTTGTTGTGCCTCTGCGAGACTTCCCCATCCCGATAAGTTTGTTTTTCCACCGGCTCATATTTCAATACCTTCCTGCGAACGAATTGTTCTTGAAAACGGCATGACAATCTTCCTCCTCGAAAATCATGAGCTGCCTATTATTGAAGCGACGGCACTGATAAAAGTAGGATCCATTTATGATCCACCTGACCGTGGAGGTCTTGCATCACTTACCGGAACGGTCATGAGAACCGGCGGGGTTCTGGGTATTACCTCTGATGAGTTTGACATCCAGCTCGATAAGCGCGGCGCTCGTATTCAAATCGATGTTGATGCTGAGAGAACCACTGCCACGCTCTGGTCATTGGCTGAGAATTTTGACTATACGTTCCGACTTTTTGCCTTAATGCTCATGAATCCAGCCTTTGCTAATGATAAATTATCGCTTGCGAAAGTTAATGCATGTCAGGATTTACGTCGTCTCCCTGATAACCCTCAGCAACTTGCACTTCGTGAGTTCAAAAAAATTTTTTATCAGGGCAACCCCCGTGGTAATGTTCCGACCATTGACTCAATTCAGCGAATCACCCGCAATGACCTTGTAGCGTTCCATCACATGTTTTTCAAGCCATGTCATATATATCTCGGCATTAGTGGTGATTTTAGTGCCCAGGCAATGAAATTGATTATCCAAAACAACTTTTCATCATGGACTGCCGATTGTCCGCCGCTTCCCGCCAGCGCATTGCCAAAGCAACCGCATCAAACAGTGCTTTATACTTTACGCAGGTCACTACCGCAATCAACAATCATTGCCGGGCATTGTGCCCCATCAAAAACCGATCCTGATTATTATGCCTTTCAAGTACTTGATTACCTTATCGGAAGTGGGGGTTTTTCATCCCGTATGATGGCGCAGATTCGCACCGTTCAAGGGCTTGCATACAGTGTTGGAAGTTTCTATCAAACGACCCCTACCTTCGGTATGTTCGGAATGTATTGTATCACCAAGTCAGCGACAACCTATCAAGCTTTTGAATCAATGCACGCTATTACGCAGGATATGCGATTAACCCCTCCGTCGGCGAGTGAGGTGCAGCAGGCTAAGGAAGCGATCATTAATAATTTTATTTTTTCATCGGCATCCCCCCGGCAAATTCTTATGCAGCACATGCTTATTGAATTCGATCATCTCCCATCCGATTTTTTTTCTTCTTTTCCTGACCGTATCCGTTCTCTTAAAGTCGAAGATATCGTCCGTGCAGCGTGCACCTGGCTAACCCCTGAAGCAATGACCGTGTTTATCCTTGGTGAACTCGAGGCTTTTGGAGCAGTGCCGACTTCTTTAGCATCTCTCCCGCATCATACGATATCGTCCGACCTCGTTTCTGAGTAGCCATCATGCAAAGAACTATTTGTTTATTCCTGTTGTTTATTTACTGGATAATGCTGATGTTTTTCTCATCGTGTACCCATCGGTCATGTTCGTATTATGATGTTTCTCTGCCACCTGCTGCCTCCTATGACAACCAATCAGCTCCTAGGTCTTCTGAAGCGTACCTTCACTTCCTCAAAGGGCAGCACTGTTTATCGCAGCAAGATTTTTCATGTGCACTTAGCGAACTTTCTGAAGCCATAACGCATGATCCGTCCTCTTCATCCATTTCGATCGAACTGTGCCGCATCAAAGCAATGACCGGCAATTTGGATGAGGCACGCATATGGTGTAATAAGGCTTTATTATTGAATCCTGTCCATATTGAAGCACGCAAGCTTCTCGCTCGTCTCTCCAACGCACTGAATCGCTCTGATGAGGCTGAACAGCAATACCGCATCATACTTTCATTATTTCCTGATGATGAGGAATCATATCTTTCCCTTGCGGCACTCTATGCTGATCGAAAAAAATATCGAGAAGCCATAATGGTCATTGGTCATTTCATGGATTGCAATGGTCAAACTGAAAACGCACTCATCGTGCTGGGTAATATCTATGCTGACATGGGAAAGTATACATCTGCTGAACGTTGTTTTAAAAAAGCACTGCAGATAGCCCCCCCTTCCCTTCCTGCGCGCGAGCGGCTTGTTCTCCTCTACGAAGCGCATAATAGACTCCAAGAAGCTATTGATATGTGCTCTGCCATTCTTTCCATTGATCCCGACAATTATACTGTTCGTGAGAAACTTGCCTCACTGTATATTAAACGAAACGACTTTGCTGCAGCACGACAGCACTACACGATACTTCGTGATACCAAGCCCTATGCACGCTATGATGCGACAATGAAAGTCGGCATGATTTGTATAGAACAAAATGATGTTTCGTGTGCCGTTGTTGAGTTCTCCAATGCCCTCAATGAACACCCAAATGATGATCGTGCTATTTTTTATCTTGGCAGCGCTCTTGAGAAAGCAGAACGGTATGATGAAGCATTGCATTATTTTTCAAAAGTCCCAGCGACATCGCGCTATTTTGTGCATTCTCAAATTCATCGTGCCCTCATTCTCGAACGGAACGGCAAAAATTCTGAAGCGCAAAACATTCTCATAGAAGCCCGCACGATCATAAAAGACGATCCTGATCTATGTAGAGTGCTCGCTTCACTCTATGAGAAAGGGGGCAAAATTATCGACGCCCTTAATGTCCTTAAGGAAGCGGTTGCATTAAAACCTGATGATAATGATCTCTTATTTTATCTTGGTGTCCTCTATGAGAAGGCTTCTCTGTTTGAAGACAGTATAGCAGTTATGAAAAAAATCCTGGATCGCAATCCCGAACATGCTGATGCGCTCAATTTTATTGGATACTCGTGGGCTGATAGAGGTATGCATCTTGACGAGGCAGAGCGGCTTATCAAAAAAGCGTTAAAATTGAAACCTGATGATGGATACATCGTGGACAGCTTAGGGTGGGTGTATTTTAAACAAAAGAAATTACATAAAGCGCGATCACACCTTGAACATGCAGCATCGTTGGTGCCTGACGATCCAACAATTATCGAACATCTCGCAGACGTCTATGCTGCGAGTGGAATCAGTGAAAAAGCTATCCAGTATTATCGCAGGGCAATTGAACTTGATCCATCTAAAAAAGAACCTCTTACACAAAAGATCAATGCGCTTTCAGCTCAGTAATAGCACAGTTCGGCTATTGATATGCCTTATCACCTTTACGGCATGCCAGCCGCAGCATATCAGACTCCTTCCCCTCCCTGAAATCACATCTCCCGTCGCGTACGTTCGTGCTGCTTTGAACGACCGTCCTTTATTTCCCGATATGACAATTCAATGCCGCATCAAGGTCTCTTCTCCGCATGGTGCAATCTCCTCAAAAACTATGCTGCAATGTAAACCGCCACATAATATCCGTCTTATAACCTTTAACATGCTCGGACTGCCTGCTATGCTGGCAACTGCTGATAACCATACCTTGACCGTTTCTCTTCTTTCCGAAGACAAACATTTTTCTGGTTATTCCCATCCCGAACATCTTGCAAAAATTTTTGGGATGTATGTAGCAGTCGATGATATTATCGGTATCCTTCATGGAAAGCCGACGGTTGATGTTCTTGATGCACAGTGTTGTCAAGAAGGATTTCAGTATCGATGTGATCTGATGACTCCGCAAGGGCCATGTTCGCTCTGGATTGACCCGGATGAACATACTATTACACGATACCATGCTGCTCCTTCGCCTGCTATGTCGTATGATATTCTATTTGAGGATTTTCGCCGCATCAATGGAAGTGCACTACCATTTCGAATTTCCATGCAAAATCAATATGAACGCATCAAGGTAACTGTCTCCTATTCGTCTGTTTCATTTGCCCCTCTCGATAATGAAACGTTTCATCATCTCCCGCGCTCATCCCATATACTCCCCCTTGATATGCTGCCGCAGCTCTGGTGATGCATCATTAAAATATTTTTTCTTGCATTGATTTTTTTTCGGTTGTATAAGAAATCGCATACTAAAATAGTAATTTGTTTATCTTTTTGTTCGCGGCTATGTCAGCCAGAATTCTTATAGTCGATGACGAGGAAAATATTCGATACCTCTACCAGCAGGAACTGCTTGATGAGGGATATCAAACCGTTCTTGCTAAGGACGGAAAAGAATGTCTTGACATTGTGCAAACTGACCCTCCTGATTTGATTATACTCGATATCAGAATGCCGCGCATGGACGGTCTCGAGGCAATCGGAAAAATAATCGAGCTCAACAAAAATATCCCCATCATCATTAATTCTGCATACTCCACCTATAAAGATGATTTTATGAGCTGGGCAGCTGATGCTTATATCGTCAAATCATACGACCTTGACACGCTCAAGCAAACCATTAAGGATATCCTTACAAAAAAGAAAGAGCAGTAATACGCTGTTCTTTTGCAGGGAGATTCCTTCACCCCTTTCCTCTACCATTACGCGAATAAAAAGCAGGAGATATGTGGCATGAAAAAAATTCTTGCGATGATTTTAGCAGGGGGGAGAGGTGAACGGTTATACCCGCTGACCAGAGATCGGGCTAAGCCTGCTGTTCCGTTCGGTGGCGCTTACCGCATCATTGATTTTACAATCAGCAATTGCATCAATTCCGATATTCGCAAGGTCTACATATTAACACAGTACAAATCGCTTTCTCTTGACCGGCATATCCAACGAGCATGGAATGTTCTCAACGGAAGGTTCGGCGAATTCGTCTATATTATCCATGCACAACAGCGTGTTAATGAAAACTGGTATAAAGGAACTGCCGATGCCATCTATCAAAACTTCTATACGCTGCAACAGGAGCGCCCGGATCTTGTTTTGGTACTCTCAGGTGACCACATTTATACTATGGATTATCGCCCCATGGTTGAAGCACATCTTCGCAACCGGGCGGATCTTACTGTTGCAACGATGGAGATGGGCAAACAATATTCACGTGACTTTGGTGTGGTACAGATCGCAGACACCATGCAGATTCTTGATTTTCAAGAGAAACCCCTCAAGCCGAAGACAATTCCAGGTAAATCTGATCGTATTATGATCAACATGGGCATTTATATTTTTAATACCGATGTCCTGGTGAAGCGTCTTATAGAAAATGCTCGAAAACCTGACACGCAACATGATTTTGGTAAAAATGTCATTCCCGCCATGCTCAAAAAGGACCGAGTTTTTGCTTATCCTTTTATCGATGGCATCACAAAACAGAAAGGGTATTGGCGAGATGTTGGAACAATAGACGCCTATTATGAAGCAAATATCGATCTTCTCTCCGATGATATTTCTGCATCGCTCTTCGATCCATCATGGCCAATTTACACTTCAGAAAAACTTGCCGCACCGACCCATATTAGCGGCTTTGAAGAATATAACGGAACTATGTATGGCGTTGCACTCAATTGTATTCTCGCCCGAGGCTGCAAAATTCATCGGGCACGCATTGAACATTCTGTTGTTTCCCCAAACGTTGTTGTGGGTGAGTACTCCTGTATTACGGATTCTATCATTCTTGATAATGTTACCATCGGGAAACATTGTACCATTAGGCGTGCCATTATCGATAAAGGCGTTTCAATTCCAGACAACACCTCTATCGGGTATGACCGTATCTCAGACTCGAAAAAGGCAACCGTTACTGATTCGGGGATTGTTGTCATCCCAAAAAATACTGCTTTTTAGGGACATAATAAGAATGCATTACGCCTTTTCCGGCAATTTGAGAAACGGTTTCAAAAGATCGATCGGCACCGGAAAGATTGTTGTGGAATTCTTTTCACTCGCCACTTCGGTTAATGTCTGGAGATACCGAAGCTGGAGGGCGATCGGATTTGACATGACTTGTGCTGCTTCTGCAAGTCGTGCTGCTGCCTGAAATTCGCCTTCGGCATGGATTACTTTCGCCCTCCGTTCACGCTCTGCCTCTGCCTGCTTCGCCATCGCCCGCTTCATTTCGTCAGGCAAATCAATATGCTTTACCTCAACATTTGTTACCTTAATACCCCAGGGATCGGTCTGACGATCGAGAATCTCCTGCAATTTCATGTTAATCTTTTCTCGCTCTGCAAGGAGCTCATCAAGCTCTGCTTCACCGCATATGCTCCGAAGCGTTGTCTGAGCAAGCTGCGAAGTTGCGTACAGATAATTTTCTACCTGAACAATCGCTTTTTCAGGTGTTACCACTCTAAAATAAACAACCGCATTTACTTTTACCGAGACATTATCCCGCGTAATAACATCCTGCGCCGGAACATCAAGGGTCACCAGCCGGAGACTTACTTTCTGCATTTTATCAATAAGTGGTATCAAAAGTATCAATCCGGGCCCCTTGCTGCCGATCAGTCTCCCAAGCCGAAAGACGACGCCACGTTCATACTCATTGAGTATTTTAATGGCGCTAGAAAGAAACATAATAGATAGAACGATAATAACTAATAATGAAACGCTCATCACTTCCTCCTTCTCGCTCTATTATAGGTTCATACAAAACATTGCCTTACGACGATTTTCCGTAAGCTTTGACAACGGAGAGCGTCAGCCCTTCAATACCACGAACACGGATTTTTTCGCCTTTGTGAATGAATGTATCGCTCCGCGCATTCCAATATTCTCCGTTAACAAAAACCTTTCCGGTATCATGAATGTCCGTACATGCTTCGCCGACCATATTCAGGATACCCTCAATACCGGTCGTTGGCTGACGACGTTGCGCCTTGACGACGAGTCCGATAATGACCACAAAAAAGAGCCAGATAAAAATAACCGATGGGATAATAACCGACCAAGAAAGCCGCAAGGATGGAATATCGGACTGAAACAACATAAGCGAACCGAGGGTAATGGCAATGATACCACCGATTGATAAAAGTCCGTAACTGACAATTTTGATTTCAAGGATAAAGAGCAGTATCCCAAGAAGTATTAACAGAACGCCTGCATAATTCGCGGACAATGACTGAAGCGAGTAAAATGCTAAAATGAGTGATATGCCGCCGAGAACGCCGGGGAAGATCGCCCCCGGGTTTGAAAGTTCGAAATAAAGACCGGCAAGTCCGATCAACAACAAAATGTAGGCAATGTTGGGGTTGGCAAGTGTCTGTAATATATTTTCCCGCACCCCCATTGTTCGATAGCGGATAACAGCTTCTTTTGTCTCGAGCTTTCTTTTACCGGATGCTGTTTCGATTTCACGACCGTCAATTGCGTTGAGCAGCGACGGGAGATCAGGAGAAATAATGTCGATCACCTTCAGCTTCAATGCCTCTGTCTCGCTAATAGAAACACTCTCACGAACCGCTTTAATCGCCCATTCTTTATTTCTGCCTCGTTTTATCGCAATACTCTCAACATAGGCCGCAGCATCGTTTTCAACTTTTGCCGCCATTTCTTTGCCCATATCACCGCCGCCGAGGTTCACCGGATGCGCTGCCCCGATATTGGTTCCGGGCGCCATTGCAGCAATGTGACTTGCGAGCGTTATGATGGCACCTGCGGATGCTGCTCGTGCTCCTGCAGGCGCAACATAGACTATTACGGGAACTTCCGATGCCATAATATGTTTTATAATATTTCTCATGGCAAGGTCGAGACCGCCTGGTGTATCCAACTCGAGAATAAGGCAGGAAGCAGCTTCACGTTCTGCCTGCTCTATATTCTTGATCACAAATTCAGCTATGACAGGCGTAATCGCGTCTTCGATGCGGATGACGTTGACCGTTGCTGCATACAAAATAGTACATTTTGCCAGCAATACAAATAGCACAGTAACGAAAAAAATAAAATACTTCATATCGTTAAAATATGTTTCAATAACTTTTCATCCGGCCTTTTAAGGCATTTGTACCATGTGCCCGTGTCCATTTCAACAAAAAACACTTGACTTGAAGAGTACAGTACAATTATATTGCATTAATCATAGTCCGGTGGCGAGGTAGCTCAGTCGGTAGAGCAGAGGACTGAAAATCCTTGTGTCCACAGTTCGATTCTGTGCCTCGCCACCATTTTTATTTACCCGCTTTCGGTGCTAGGAATAGCCTACCCTTTATTTCTCAAGACGTTAACAAACGTTTTCCTGTACGATTTCTTGTGAGGATTCAAAAAGCATGTCCAATGTCGTTGTTATCGGTACGCAATGGGGTGACGAAGGAAAAGGCAAAATTGTTGATTTTTTAACCCCACAGGCTGATATTGTGGTACGTTTTCAAGGCGGCCCAAATGCCGGTCATACTGTTGTGGTTGGTGATAAAAAAACTATTCTCCATCAAATCCCTTCCGGCATCCTTCATCCAACTACCCGTTGTGTGATCGGCAACGGTGTTGTTCTTGATCTCGAGCAGCTTCTTGTTGAAATCAATGAACTTAAAAAACAATGCTATTTCCAGAATGAATCAGCATTGCTGATCAGCGGTAATGCACACCTGATTATGCCGTACCATAAGCAGATTGACGTTGCACGGGAAAGACGGAAAGGAAATGCTAAGATCGGAACCACCGGCCGCGGCATCGGCCCCGCCTATGAAGACAAAGTTAGCCGCTGTGGCATCCGCGTCTCCGATCTGCTTGACGATGCACTTTTCAAGTCAAAAGTCCATGAAAACCTCGAGGAAAAAAATTGTTATCTGCAGCATTTTTTCAACGAATCCCCATTAGATCCAACCGATGTAATTGAACGCTATATATCCATGCGAGAGGGAATAGTTCAATTTATTACTGACACATCATCATTCCTCATCGATGCTATACGCAGCAATAAAAAAATCCTCTTTGAAGGCGCCCAAGGTGCGCTACTCGATGTTGACCACGGTACATACCCATTTGTTACGTCATCCAATACTGTTGCTGCTCAGGCTGCGATTGGAAGCGGTATAGGACCGCACCATCTGCATGTCATTCTCGGTATTGCAAAGGCGTATACTACGCGTGTTGGCTCAGGACCTTTTCCGACAGAGCTCCATGATACACTTGGAGAAATGCTCCGCAAAAAAGGTGGCGAGTTCGGAGCGACAACGGGACGTCCTCGTCGATGTGGGTGGTTCGATATCCCACTCGTCCGTTATGCCGCCCGGATCAACGGACTGACCCATCTTGCGCTTACCAAACTGGATGTGTTAAGCGGTTTGAAAAAGATAAAGATATGTGTCGGATATAGATGCAAGGGGGAGATCCTCGAGGTCGCCACGCCGCATGCCACCGTATTACCATTATGTGAGCCAGTCTATCATGAATGTGAAGGATGGGATGATGATTTAAGCAACATTTCGTCGTTTGATGATCTTCCAGAGCCGGCAAAAGAATATATAAAGTTTATTGAGCACCACATAGAGTTGCCTGTTATTATAATTTCCGTTGGAGTGAAACGCAACCAGATTATCTCACTGCAACATCCCTTCGCTCTCTAACAGTTCTAAAAAGTGGTTGTTTCAAATCTTCTTTTGTTATATATATTATTTCTTGTTATCGGTGAGTCGCTAGCTCAGACGGTAGAGCAACGGACTTTTAATCCGTAGGTCCCGGGTTCGAGTCCCGGGCGACTCACCAGCCTTTTGGCACCACTTCCCTTCTTTTTCTCTTCTTTTATTTTAACCGATATTATATAAATGGATATTTCATTTGATCTCTACGATTGTGTAGCTTGTAATTTTTTTTCCTTATGCCGATATACAATGCAACACAAGGAGTGTTCTATGCATGAAAAGAGAAAATATCTACGATTCCCTATACACCTTGATGCCCACTTGCAGAGTGCAGTGCAGGCTCAGCACCGCAGGTGCTCCGTTGCGGATATCTGCCGTAACGGCGTAAGGCTTTGTCTTCAGGGAATTGATATGAATGTCGGAAATCGCCAGGACATTGTTATCAATGTCCCTGACGGTGGTGAACCCGTATACTGTAGCATAGAAATTCTCTGGGTCACGTCTTCGTATGACGGTGGGACCAAAAAATATATATGCGGAGGAAGATTTGCTACCATCAATAATGAGGATCGGTGGCGGCTCCTTGATATTGCATTCGATTCCTGGAAACAGCGCATGTTTCCCACCATAACCGCTCCGATCGTTTTTTCTTCAGGTTGAAAGAATTAATAACACAGGGTTGCAATAATCGTATCGATTGCCTTTGCCGTTTCCTTGTCAATTCCAACCAACTCAAATCCTGTGTCGTAAAAATGCGCATGCATTCCTGGCATACACCATCTGCTCCGAGCCGTTACCTGCACCATATGGCGACAACATCCAGGCTGCTTGTATACAATAGAGAAGCGATATGTCTGGCATATACCAAAAGGTTTATCACTCATAACAAGCATCCCCTCCGGTGAAATATCCACAACGTGACCGATACATTGCTCGTGCTTACCATCAAAGAGTTCAAGATAGTAGATAAGCTGTCGCCGCTTGTATATCCGCCGCTCCCCTTTGCTCCATGACGCTGCTTTGGCGTATTTACGATTCTTGTTCATGGAGAATACCGTGTTTTGTCTTCCTTTGTTTTCTCCTCTCTCTTTCAAGCTCTTCTGCAAGGCGGAGGTTTTCCTGCTGCAGCCGATCATACTGGGCAACCTGTTCTTTCATCCTCAGCAATTCCTGTCTGAGCTGTGCAACATCAGCCGTCAGTCGATCTTTTACATCCTCGTAGTAGGTGCAACGATTACGGCCGTCTTCTTTACTTAAATACAGCGCCGCATCAGCACGATTGATTGCGTCCATTACTGAATGCATATATGTCTCAAATCGCGCTATTCCTGCTGAAATCGATATGGTGTAGTTATGGCCATCAATGGTAAACGTTGTCTGTTCAATGCGTCTTCGAAGCCGTTCCATAATGTGCTGTGTCTGTTCTCGATTATATCCGTAAAACACCGCCGCAAATTCTTCACCACCATACCGGTATGCATAGGGAACTTCCTCTTTGATAATAGCTGCGCTGCGTCGAAGAATTTCATCGCCTACGGTATGCCCATAGGTATCATTGAGATTTTTGAATCTGTCGATATCGATCATTGCTATATAGAGCTCTTTTTCTCCTTGCTTAAAACGATTAAAAAGTTTACCCATTTGCTCATTCAATTTCCGTTTGTTGTACAGCTGCGTCAAATCATCGATATAAACTTTTCTGGCAAGAACACGATCTCGATTTCCCTGTATAATACGAGCGAGAACTGGCGCAATCCATGCAACATCTTCCTTCCATTGTTCCTTGCTTAATCCCCCCGTAAGGGCCCGACTGACCCGAACATGCCCGATCTGCACCCCCTCAACCATAAGCGGCATATCCAGAGATATTTCCTGTATTTCATGCAGCACCGCCTCATGCACTGCCTCGGGATGATGAGGCTTCTCATCTATTTTATGATATGCTATTGTTTTTCCATCTGTTTTGAGTTCTGTTGCGAGAAGTTGATCGTCATCAAAAAGAAACACTTCCAGATGATCTGCTTCAAGAAAACGAACGATTTGTTTCATTGCCTCCTCAAAAGGCTTCAGCACGATATCGATCAAAAATTCACATTTCCTCACTTCCTGCTCATAGTGCTCTGCCTCATGGACAAATCCTATTTGTGATTCGACGAGCTCTGCTTGAATCTTTTTCATACGCTCGTAGTCATTATACAATGTGTACACCTTTTGTCTGAAAAAACGCATATGCTCGATGAGCACAGCAAGTTTTTTATATAAAGGGTGAAGCCGTTCGCGCTTTTTCCTTCCGAGCGGGCCACTGATATTCTGTTCAAGATCATCGATGATATCCGGACCGATGGTTTCTCGTATTCGTTGGAAATATGTAGGAGGGACCGACGCATGTGAAAAATCGAGCATAATTCGGTCGTCGATCGCATGCAATTCTTCTCTCACGAATTCATCAACTACATGATGCGATCGTGTCTGTTTTTCTATGCGAGAGGTTATCTCCGTGAGTATTGCCTCGACGATCGATCGTGCTCGTTCCATACGTTATCATACCCTACTGCGGTATATTTAATTATTGTGAGGATAATAAACATCCGATGCATATGTCAATGCCTTTCATCACCATATTCCTCTTTTAAAGCACTTCCAACAGAAACCTATAATAAAAAAAGCCCTCCAGGCGCTATGGCCGGAGGGCCGTGTACATGCTTCTCTATTGTTCATTGCGATAACGGAAATGCGACACCTGGTGCCATAATTTCTTTTGGATCGAGCACGCGTTTAATAATTTTTGCCATTGCAAAGTGATCTGGACACTCCGTCCATGTCCTGCTGTCCCGTCCGACACCGAGTGGGGCCATGCCGATGGATTTCATCAGTTTATCAAACCGTGCTTTGATCTCGCCAATCATCGGTAAGAACTGTCTGCTTGCAAAATCGAGGACAAAGATAACCTCGCCGGCAGCATTTGCATGCCCACCCATCGACAAATAGGTCTGCCCACAGCTTGCATACAGCCTGATAATAGGATGAGGATGATTCAAAAATTCGGGATTGTTTTTGCATACATCCTGATATTCCTTCATCCCTTCACGCATGTATATTTCAAGCTTTTCCATGGTATCAAAAACACCGCCGGACACAAATATGCCACCGGAGTCGGATTTACCGTTAAACGTTCCACATATTTTCGGGCTGTTACACTGCTGCCAGCCGGCTGCATTCGCTTCATGACCGTCAAGAATAGCAACCATCCAATCGGGCATAACCGTTCCACCATGCTTTTCGAGCAACCGAATGCAGGCACGTCGCTCGTACGCAACTTTGTTCTTTGATCCTCTGAACGACAGGCCGATTAGGTTAATGTCCTGTGTTGCTTTGACAAAATGAGCCCCTTCTTGCCAATGCTGGGAGGAGTACAAGCAATGGGTCCAACATCCAGGACCCATAACCGTTGCACCGCATGCATATTCGCTCCTAATAAGAGCATTCATTGCTTCACATGCCTCGTGAAGCGTTTTGAATGTTACCCACAGCGATCCAATCTCTTGAGGGGTCGGAAATAAACGAAACTCCATTTGTGTCACGATTCCATAACCAGCATTTGAAAAAAACGGTAGATAGGTGAGTGCCGGTCCAGGTCCGTGCGGCCATGCGGGTGCTTTTGGATTTGCCATGGATCCTGTTCTGATCACCTCTCCGTTCGGCAATACCATTTCCATGCCAGTTGCACAGTTGATTCCCATGCCATCGGAATAGCCTGCCATTTTGTTCTGACCGGTAAAAACCTGATAGGGAACAAACAGCGACGTTCCGGGGCTTCCACCGAAATACGGCCGATAGCCGATATTCATGGAACGAACAAGCTGGCTCACCTGAAGCCCTGTTGCTCCTGGTTGGGCACGCACAACCATCCGCTCCTTATCAAGTGTTACGTTCTGCATTCTATGGAAATCGAATGTAATACCGACATCAGGCTTTCCGGGGATTGAACCAATCAGGAGTACGGTACCGCCACCGATTGCATAAAGCGGTATATTATTTTTCCCTGCAAAACGAATAACCGCTTGCACGTGCTTTGTGGATTCAGGCATAACGATCATCAGGGGATGATTTTCTGGATAAAGGGCACCTTGGCCGAAATAAGTAAGAACATCCGATCCGAAATGGTATCTGCTAAGATCGTCGGTGCGTACCCAATCTGCACCTACGATCTTCTTTAAATTTTTTATAATATCCTGAGTCTTCATTTTGTAACCTCCTTCCCCGTATAGCCGTATGCCTGTGCAACAAGAGCAGTTATGTCCATAACCTTGAAAGCTTTCGGTTTCGTGCCGTTCATATTTGCAAAGCAAAAAGGGCATGCCGTTATCATAATGCGTGCCCCGGTCGCAACTGCTTCGTGCCATCGTGTAGCAGCATACTTTTTCGCGAGTGTTGGATTTCCCGTCAGGACACCACCGCCAGCACCGCAACATAAAGCGTTCTTACCAGCGCGCCACATTTCTTTAAGGGTTAACCCGAGCATTTGAATTATTTCACGAGGTGCTGCATACTCCTTTGAATACCTCCCCAGATGACAAGGATCTTGGTATGTTACCGCAGGCAGTTTTAGCTTTTTGGGCCGCTTTTTCTTCATCAGATCAGCACAAAAGCGCGTTAGTGATATAAAAGAAGCGCCACTTCTGCTGAATCGTTTCAGGACTGAAAGGGTTTCAGGATGATACACAACCACCTGTTGTATCCCCATTTGTCGCAACCTATTGTCGATTTCTCGGCCGCATTCCTCAAGCAGTTCTCTGAAGCCGCCGTTAATCAGTGTTGCGCTGACCGGAGGGAGTGGACGTTTTATGCAACAACCGACGTTCATGCCGCTCTTTTTAAAGAGAAAACCAATCTCCCGAAGTTTAGAAGGATTCTGCAAAATTGTTGGGTCCGGGAAAAAGATTGTTTCAGGACCTCTTCCGTCACTGATATCGACAATGCCGTATTCCTCAAGGATTCCGAGGCAGTGATCCTTTGGAACCACGATACTCTCGGCCGCTTTTTGAAGGGCTTTTGGTTTAAAACTATCAGGAACCCGTCGGCGTAATTCCTCAAGAATTGTTAATGCAGGGGTGTGCCGATATCCCCGTTGACAAAAATCATCACAATAACCGCACATGGTACAGGAAAACAGGACCCGAGCGAGATCTTCGTTCCAACTCAAAACATCCTGTGCAATACCGCGCGCTAAATACATAAGTCCTGATGGTTCATAAGAACCGAAAAACGTCATGCCTGACGGACATTGAAGAGAAAAAGCTACATCCGGGACACTGTCCTGTACCACACCGCGGCATGTCCCGCATCGGTTGCAGCATAAAGCCAATTTGAGAAGTTCTTCATTAGTCACGGT
>JAOAHH010000026.1 GCA_026415325.1 Thermodesulfobacteriota bacterium
CGACATATCGATTCGGGGTGCGCGGGGTTTGTTGCTGAATGTGACGGGGAGCAGCACGATGACGTTTCAGGATTTGGAGGAGGCGACGGGGTTTATACGGGAGGAGGCGCATGAGGAGGCGAACATTATATTTGGGGCGGCGATTGATGAGAGTTTGGGGGATCGGTTTCAGATCACGGTGATTGCGACGGGGTTTAGTGGGGTGAAGGAGCAGGTACGGGAGGTGCCCAAGCAGGAGCGGGTAGTGACGCAGCTTGAGGACGTCCGGCTTGAAAAAATGCGGCAAGAAGCACGGGTCGTGAAACTCGGAACTATCATCAGCGACTTTGCCGACGACGGAGAATACGATATACCGACATTTGTTCGCCGACAGCATATGATGTAAAAAATTGTGCCTCCCCACTGTGATAGAGAGGCAGCGAGCATGATGTGAAATACAAAGCCGCACTTCGGCAAAAAAACACGGTGCCTGAGGAAATATGCACTGTACGGAAAAGGGGAGGCAAGGAAGTAATCAGGGTTGCCCTTGCCTTCCCGAATACCTATTATGTGGGCATGTCAAACCTCGGCTTTCAGACCGTGTACCGGCTGTTTCATGCACAAGAAGGCGTTGTGTGTGAGCGTTTTTTCCTGCCGGAAGATGCGCAATATGGCAGCACAGGATCCCGCGCGCCGCTTGTCTCAATAGAAACAGGCCGGCCGCTTCATTCGTTTCACATCATTGCTTTTTCCCTTTCCTTTGAAAACGACTACCCCCATATCCTCACCATGCTTGACCTTGGAAACGTGCCGTTGGTGCAACGGGATCGTACTGCCCGCGATCCGCTCGTGATTGCAGGCGGTATTGCAACGTTTTTAAATCCCGAGCCACTTGCAGAAATTTTTGACCTTTTTTTAATCGGTGAGGCAGAGGAGCTCGTGAGCGAGTTCCTCAATGTTGTCATGGAAGGGTGTTCGAAAGGACGGTGGCGCAGGCCAGCATTGTCGGCTTTTGCAGGAATCAAAGGGGCGTATGTTCCATCAGCATATACCGTTACCTATACGGCCGGCGGCTGTATTGAAGCGATGCACCCTAAAGATGGTTTTCCCGCGCGCATCCCGTGCAGACATGTGAGCGCGCTGGATGTATTCCCTGCGATGTCATGCTTTTCTATTCGCACTACAGAGTTCGGCAGCATGGCGCTCCTTGAGGTGAGTCGGGGGTGTACGCGGCAGTGCAGGTTCTGTGCGGTTGGCACGGTGTACCGACCGTACCGGTCGCGCAGTATTGCGATACTTCAGCACGAGCTTGCCAACGTGCAGGAAGACGACACACGAATCGGCATTCTCGGGGCTGCAGTTGCGGATTATCCGGAGCTTAATCAGCTTGTGCACCACATTGCCGCGACAGGGAGAAGCGCTTCAATATCATCGCTTCGGGCAGATGCGCTTACCGAAGAACTCATTGTGCTCCTGCTTCGGTGTGGCCATAAAACTTTTACCATCGCTCCCGAGGCAGGTTCAGAGCGGCTGCGCACTGTTATCGGCAAGCGGCTTCTCAACGAGGATATTTTTAGGTCAGTTCGGCTTCTTGCTGCAGCCGGAGTTATGAACATTAAACTTTATTTTATGGTAGGTCTCCCGACCGAAACCGATCAAGACGTGCAGGATATCGTCCGGTTAACAAAAGCGATCAAACACGAGTGCCTGCACCAGGTTAAATATGAAGCGCGGCTCCCGCATATCCAGGTGAGCGTCAGCCCGTTTGTGCCAAAGCCCGCAACACCGTTTCAGTGGCATCCGTTTGATGACGTCGACCGTATCAGGCAGAAATTGAAATATATTACCAATGCATTCAAAAAGGAACGCACGATTACCGTCAGCCATGACCTTCCAAAATGGGCATACCTGCAAGCGATGTTCAGCAGGGGCGATCGCAGGGTCGGTAAGCTGCTTATGATGGCGCATGAAATGAGGGGTGATTGGAACCGTGTATTCAGAGAATCAGACCTTAATCCGGATTTCTACGTATATCGACAGCGCTCCCGCGAAGAGTGCCTGCCATGGGATTTTATCGAGCACGCAATCGATAAAGAGACGCTATGGAAGGAATATCAAAAGGCGCTTTGCCCGTGACCCAAGATCCGGCTATCGGAGGTCATGGCCTTTTGCCTTTATTTTTTTCTCTCCTGTCTTCTAACTTCTGCCTCCTGAGACTGCTCTCTTGCTCCACCCACTTCTCGAAATGAACCGTCGGGAATGCCACAAAAGGCACGACGCGTGTTCCGTCGTTACTTAATTGTCTTCTTCATCAAGCGTGGCGTTGCACTTATAGGTCCATGAAATGATGAAACACCGTTTACATCAATATCTTCAAGTTTATAGTAATACGTCTTCCACAAACGCACGTTTTTATCAGCAAACTCATATTCTGCTCCCTGTATGACCGAGCCTTTGGCAGGAATCAG
>JAOAHH010000027.1 GCA_026415325.1 Thermodesulfobacteriota bacterium
CGACATATCGATTCGGGGTGCGCGGGGTTTGTTGCTGAATGTGACGGGGAGCAGCACGATGACGTTTCAGGATTTGGAGGAGGCGACGGGGTTTATACGGGAGGAGGCGCATGAGGAGGCGAACATTATATTTGGGGCGGCCATTGATGAGAGTTTGGGGGATCGGTTTCAGATCACGGTGATTGCGACGGGGTTTAGTGGGGTGAAGGAGCAGGTACGGGAGGTGCCGAAGCAGGAGCGGGTAGTGACGCAGCTTGAGGACGTCCGGCTTGAAAAAATGCGGCAAGAAGCTCGGGTAAAAATTGGGACCATCATCAGTGAGTTCTCTGATGACGGCAGCTATGATATACCCACCTTTCTGAGAAACGAACAACAGCTCTAGGCATCGGCAGCGCGCCTCCCACGCGGCAGCGTGCCATCTCCTCTCTAGGGTTGCCATGTTCGTCCTTTCTGTTTCACAAAACCCGACACAATGCGCTCGCCACAACATACACTCGTGAAAACGATTTGACAAAATCGCCACTCTGTGGTTAAAGGTACGTCTTTATTTATCCCCGTAAAATAACCATCGGTAATAGTTTAGCGTCTATGCCATACGATCCAACAAAACTCCAGGACTGGCAGATATCCGAAGCTGCCGAGACCAATATGCCCAGCCACGAGGAGTGGCGCGACCGGCTCGGCCTTGAGCGTGATGAGCTCATTCCGATGGGCAGGATCGCAAAACTGAACTTTCTGAAAATCATCGAGCGGCTCGGCAACCGGCCTGACGGAAAATACATTGAGGTAACTGCAATAACACCAACACCGCTCGGCGAAGGGAAGAGCACCACATCGATCGGTCTGCTCGAAGGCCTCGGGAAACGCGGACTGCATGTGGGCGGTTGTCTCAGGCAGCCCTCAGGCGGGCCGACCATGAACATTAAGGGCACGGCTGCCGGCGGCGGAAACGCGCTTCTCATTCCGATTGCCGAACTATCGCTCGGTCTGACTGGTGACATCAATGACATCATGAATGCCCATAACCTGGCGATGGTCGCGATGACGGCGCGCATGCAGCATGAGCGCAACTACACCGATGAACAGCTCCTGCGGCTGAGCCACATGCGGCGCCTCGACATCGATCCGACGCGCGTGCAGATGGGATGGGTGATCGACTTTTGTGCCCAAAGTCTGCGCAATATTATTATCGGTCTGGGCGGTCGAAAAGACGGGTATACCATGCAGTCGCGATTCGACATTGTTGCCAGCTCCGAGTGCATGGCAATTCTCTCCATTGCGAAAGACCTTGCGGATCTGCGTGAGCGTATGGGAAAAATTACCGTTGCCTTTGATAAAACCGGAAAACCGATCACGACCGGCGATCTTGAAGTTGCCGGTGCCATGTGTGCCTGGATGCGCAATACGATCAACCCGACGCTTGTCTGCACCGCCGAATATCAGCCCTGTATGATCCACGCCGGTCCGTTTGCCAACATCGCCATCGGTCAGTCATCGATTATCGGCGACCGTATCGGCTTGAAAATGTTCGACTACCATGTCACCGAAAGCGGTTTTGCTGCAGATATCGGCTTTGAAAAATTTTGGAACGTCAAATGCCGGTTAAGCGGCCTCAAGCCGAACGTTTCGGTTTTAACAACAACCGTTCGTGCACTCAAAATGCACGGCGGCGGTCCTCGGGTTGTGCCCGGGCTACCGTTGCCCGAAGAATACACCCGAGAAAATCTTGCCATGCTTGAAAAGGGACTTCCCAACATGCTGCACCACATCAACATCATCCGCAAATCGGGTATCAATCCGGTGGTGTGCATCAATGTTTTCCAAACCGATACCCGCGATGAAATTGCCATGATCAAACGGGCTGCCGAGCAGGCAGGAGCGCGCTGCGCAGCCTCGACCCACTGGGCGTATGGCGGAGAGGGAGCGCTTGAGCTTGCCGATGCGGTGATCGATGCATGCCATGATACGGTTGATTTCCGGTATCTCTATCCGCTTGAGATGCGACTCCGGGATCGTGTAGAACTGATCGCCCGGGAAATCTACGGCGCCGACGGCGTGCTATGGGCTCCTGAAGCAGAGGCAAAGGCAAAAATGCTCGAAAACAATCCCGAGTACAGCGATTATGAAACCATTATGGTAAAAACCCAGCTCAGCCTGAGTCATGACCCCTCACTCAAAGGCGTTCCAAAAGGTTGGCTGTTGCCGATCCGTGATATTCTCATCTATTCGGGTGCAAAATTCCTATGCCCCTGTGCCGGCTCGATCAGCCTCATGCCGGGAACAGGGTCAAATCCCGCGTTCCGGCGGGTCGATGTTGATGTGACGACCGGCGAGGTAACAGGACTGTTCTAATGACGTGACAGGAGGCGCGTGAGAACGTAAGCGTCAAATCACTCACGTGTTTCATACACTGCTCACGACGTCCCGTTCACCCCAGATGCAGAGGAGGAACGCCATGTCTGCAAAAATCATCAGCGGAAGTGAAATAGCACGAACAATCAGAGAAGAAATAGCGCGTGAAGCCCTCCGCCTCAGGCAGGAATACGGCATTGTGCCTGGTTTGGTTACTATCCTCGTCGGCGAGCATCCGGCGTCGGTAAGTTACGTAACCGCAAAGCAGCGTGCAGCACATGAGCTTGCCTTTTATTCGGTTCAGGAAAACCTCCCCGAAACCGTCACCGAGCAAGAACTTGAGAAATGTATCGATCGTTATAACAACGATCCGAAAATCCATGGCATCCTCGTTCAGCTCCCACTGCCCCGGCATATTCATGAACAGAAGATTATCAACGCCATTGACCCCGACAAAGATGTCGACGGATTCCATCCTGTAAACCTCGGTCGCCTGATGATCGGCGGTGATGCAGTGAAATTCCTGCCGTGTACGCCTGCCGGCATTCAGCAGTTAATCGTGCGCGCCGGATATACAACCGAGGGTGCCGAGGTTGTGATTGTGGGACGCTCAAACATCGTGGGAAAGCCGCTTGCCGTGATGCTTATGCAGAAAGCGCGTGGTGCAAACGCAACGGTTACCGTCGTGCATACCGCAACAAAAGACCTTGCCGCGCACTGCAGGCGTGCGGATATTTTGATTGTCGCAGCCGGTGTGCCGGGTTTGGTCAAGCCCGACTGGATTAAACCCGGTGCGTGTGTTATCGATGTCGGCGTAAACCGGGTGGGAGAAAAAACAAGCGAAAAAACCGGCAAAAAAATTCCCATCCTCAGGGGTGATGTTGATTTTGAGGCTGCCATGGAGATTGCCGGTGCGATCACGCCGGTTCCCGGCGGCGTCGGACCGATGACCATTACCATGCTCATGGCAAATACGGTGAAGGCTGCTCAGTATGCAGCCAACATACCATTGGCTGCAAAGCATTAATCGATTACTCCGGCCTGTCTCCAAGAAATGAGCGGAGCACCTTCGGCAAAATGCCGCCGTGGCGGTAGTAGTCAACCTCTGAAACGGTGTCAAGCCGGCACACCACCGTAAAACTCTTTCTCGCCCCGTTTTCGTCAAGTGCCGCAACCGTCACCTCCTGTCCGGGTTTTAGCGAATCATCAATGTCAATAGAATATACTTCTTTTCCGGTAAGCCCAAGACCTCGTACGCTGTCGCCTGTTTTGAACTGCAGCGGCAATACCCCCATACCGGCAAGGTTGCTTCGGTGGATCCGTTCAAACGACTCGGCGATCACCGCGCGCACACCAAGCAGATGCGTTCCTTTTGCCGCCCAGTCGCGGCTACTGCCCATCCCATAATCTCGACCAGCAAGCACGATAGTCGGAATGCCGCGCTGGTGATAGCGTGCAGCAGCGTCATAGATGCTCATCACCTCGCCATCAGGGAAGAGCACTGTATAGCCGCCTTCGGTGTTCGGCGCAAGCTGATTGCGAAGCCGCACACTGGCAAAGGTTCCGCGCACCATGACCTCATGGTTTCCGCGCCTGCTGCCATAAGAGTTAAACTCATGAAGGTTAACCCCTCGTTCCATAAGATACTTCCCTGCAGGGCTTTCCTTCCTGATAGCGCCTGCAGGGCTGATATGATCGGTTGTCACACTGTCGCCAAGCAGCACAAGCACCCGCGCACCGGTAATCGGCGTAATCCTTCCCGGTTCCCGGTCAAGTGCATCAAAGTACGGAGGCTTTCTGATGTAGAGGCTTGTCTCATCCCACATAAAACGATCACCGCTGCCGCCGGGAAGGTCTTTCCATTCGGGAAACGCATGATCCCCGTTGTCATACACGGCATGAAAAAGTTTGGGATCAAGTGCTTGCGTGAGCAAAGCGTCAATCTCATGGCGTGTCGGCCAGATATCTCGAAGCAGCACCGGTCTGCCGTCAGGAGTATAGCCAAGGGGATCTGCGGTAAAATCGATGTCCACCGTGCCTGCAAGCGCAAAAGCAAGAACGAGCGGCGGCGAAGCGAGAAAATTTGCCCGCACCAGAGGGCTGATCCTCCCCTCGAAGTTCCGGTTGCCCGATACAACTGCGGTAACAATAAGGCGATGCTCTTCGATGGCTGCTTCAATAACCGACGGCAAAGGCCCGCTGTTGCCGATACAGGTTGCACATCCATAGCCGACTATATGAAATCCGAGTTTTTCTAGATACGGGAGCAAGCCCGTTTTTTCCAAATAAGCGCTCACTACCCGCGACCCCGGCGCGAGGCTTGTCTTTACCCATGGTTTTATTGACAAGCCTGCTTCGATCGCCTTTCGGGCAAGCAGGCCTGCGGCAAGCATGACCGATGGATTGCTGGTGTTCGTGCAGCTTGTGATTGAAGCAATAACAACCGACCCGTGCCGAAGGTCATATTCATTCCCGTTGCCGAGATGTATCCGCACACTATGCCGCAATGCAGCTTCGGGCAGCTGGAAACCCCGATTGCTGATCGGCCGCATCATGGTATTGCGCCATGCTGTTTTCAGCTCTGTCAGTTCAATGCGGTCTTGAGGTCTGCTCGGCCCTGCGACACACGGCTGCACCTGTGACAGATCAAGCTCCAACGTCTCTTGAAATTCAGGGTCGGGCATATCATCGGTGCGAAAAAGTCCTTGCGCTTTGCAATATGTTTCAACAAGCGCTATCTGTGCTGCCGAGCGTCCGGTACTCCGGAGATATTCCAGTGTCAGGCTGTCAACAGGAAAAAACCCCATAGTTGCACCGTATTCTGGTGCCATATTCGCGATGGTTGCACGATCAGGCACGCTGATCGAGGCAAGGCCGCTTCCGTAAAACTCGACAATTTTGCCGACAACACCCCGCTGCCGCAACATACTCGTGATGGTGAGTACGAGGTCGGTTGCCGTAACATTTTCGGAAAGCCTTCCGAGCAGTCGAAATCCGATAACAGGCGGTGCGGTCAGCACCAGCGGTTCGCCGAGCATAACTGCCTCGGCTTCAATGCCACCGATGCCCCAACCGACAACACCAAGGCCGTTGATCATCGTGGTGTGCGAGTCCGTCCCGACCACGGTGTCGGGGAAAACAACCGTTTCTCCTCTCTGCTGGCGGCATGCCACAACCGTTGCAAGGTATTCGAGATTCACTTGATGGCATATCCCGATGCCGGGCGGCATAACCCGTACATGTGAGAAAGCCTGTTGCGCCCATTTGAACAAAATGTATCGTTCCCGGTTACGGTCAAATTCAAGGCGCATGTTGCATGCAGCTGCATCTGGCGTGCCCGACACATCAACCTGCAAGCTGTGATCGATCACAACATCAACAGGAATACGGGGATTAATCCGTTGCGGGTTGCCGCCAAGCGCTGCCATCGCATCTCGCATGGCAGCAAGATCCACCATGCAGGGTACACCGGTAAAATCCTGCAACAGCACCCTGCCTGGTTTGAACGGCACCTCAAACGGTTGGGGTTTCGAAGGATTGTACCGGGCAAGCCTGATAATGTCATCCCGGGTAACCCCAATGCCGTCTTCGTGTCGCAGCAGCGATTCAAGCAACACCTTTATGGAAAAGGGCAACCGTGCTATATCGGCAATGCCCGTTCGGGCAAGGACATCAAGCCGATAATACACAGAGGCGCCGCTTTCCGTCCTCAAGTAATCGCGGCTGTGAAAACTATTGCAAGATGGGCACATAGGCAGCGTATCCTTCTATCGTTTCAAATGACCACGAACAAAGGGTATCTTTTCGGCTCCAAACCGCCGTTTGAATTCTTCGACTCCGGCAAGTGGGCCACTGGGCGCAAAGTCATAAATCTGATAAGACCGCGCATGGGCATCCTGAATTGCATGCCACTGCAAAAGCGTATGCGCATGATAAGCCTCATATCCCTGCCGGGATGCACCAAGCCAGTAATGTGCCATCGCATTCCAGTACAGCATGATGATCCCGGCAATCGGAATACTTTCCACCTCGGCAATCCACAGAATAACATGGGTTGATTCCTGTTCAAGCAGCCGGTTGATCAGTGCGTCGGGGAAATGAATGATGGTTTTCTTCCCCCAGCGACGGAGCGTATCGTTATAGAAGGTGTTGTAGGCCGCTCTATCGGCTGCTGATGCACTCCGCCTGACCGTAACGCCCTTTTTTTCCGCGGTTTTGATGCCGCGGCGGTGTGTTTCGGAAAATTTTTTAAAAATCTCCTCGAGCGGCCGGTTAAGGCTGATGACGTAAGTATCCGTCTCCTGCTGAGCAACATATGCTGGAAAGCGGTGGTGCCACAGCGGGCTGCCGTCAAAATGGATGCTTGCTTTGTGGGTTCTGAAAAAAGAAAACAGCGCTTCGGTCTTTTTTTCATCCCATGTGCCGGCATAAATTGGCCCCCCATAGGAGCCAAACCCAAATGATTTATACCGGACTGCTCGCGAAAACATGCCGGTTCGCGATCGCAGCATCGGGAAGATCGCTGTGGTGCCGTCCTCGAATACAAATCCTGTTGTGCCGATCGCATAGCGCCGGTACACGCTCACGAGGCTTTCTGCCCAAAACGGTGCATGATACGGTGTGGCAACCGTGCTTTTTGCGGCAATCTCTTCCCATAGAGCGCGTGGAGGCTGCTCGATGACATCCATTTTCATTTGCTATGCTCCCGCATGGTGAGCGCAGTATTATAAAATATAACCTTCCGGTGTCAAATGAAAACCCGGCAGCGCCCTGCAGGTTTGCAGTAGCAAGATTATGAGGAATAGTATAGGATGTTTTGCATGAATACACCTGCAGACAAACCGATTATTGTGCATTCTCTGCACACATACTTGTTCAGAACCGGCAGTTGGATTTACAGCCAGATTGTCAACACCCACAGGTTCCGGCCGATCGTCGTTGCAACCCGGAGGCAGAACCTCGAGGTGTTTCCTTGGGACGAAACCTATTTTCTGTCCGATTTGCCGGCACTGCGCAGATTCTTTGAGCGTGAGTACGCCAAGCGAACCGACTTTTACTATCCCTACTTTTATCGTCTGCTCAAAAATATGCGCGTTGCGCTCGTGCATTCACATTTTGGTAACCGTGGATATTTTGATCTGAAACTGAAAGAAAAACTCCGAGTACCGCAGATCACGATGTTCTACGGCCACGACGCCTCGATGATGGCGCGCGATCCGCTCTGGCAGCGCCGCTATGATGAGCTGTTTCGCCGCTGCGAGCTCATCCTTGCCGAGGGCGACCACATGCGGCAGGTATTAATCGGGCTCGGTGCACAGCCCGATCGGGTAGTTGTGCAACACCTTGGTGTGGATCTTGACACGATCGCGTTTATTCCCCGCAAGCTGGAGGGTGACCGGCAGATTAAAATTCTTATCGCCAGCACGTTCCGGGATAAAAAGGGAATCACCTATTGCCTTGAAGCATTCGCCAATGTGGCACAAAAACATCGCAATATCCATCTGACCATAATCGGTGATGCAGGCCGCAGCAAGCGGGAGCAGACATATAAGCAAGAAGTGATCGGCGTTATCCGCAACCGCAGGATCGGGGATCGAATTACCATGCTTGGATTTCTTGATTATCCGGCATTCATCGAAGAGGCAAAAAAACATGATATCTTTCTCTCGCACAGTGTTATCGGATCTGATGGTGAAACTGAGGGCGGCGCGCCGGTAACGCTCATCGAGATGTCGGCATATGGCATGCCCGTGCTCGCCACCCTGCACTGCGATATTCCTGAAGTGATTGTTGACGGAAAAAGTGGTTTTTTAGTGCCAGAGCGCGATGTTGACGGACTTACCCAACGGCTTGAGTATCTGGTCGAACATCCTGAGGCATGGGAGCCGATGGGAAGAGCAGGCAGGGAACATGTTGCGCGCGAGTACGATGCAAAAAAACAGGCAGCACGGCTTGAACAGATCTATAGCAGCCTTCTTTAACCCTGCTTTCAGGCTTGAGTTTATCCCCATCCTATGGTAGTATTGCTCCTGCCACATATGCAGGAGCCCGTACAGCAAGAGATGCGTGAGGCGGCCGAGTCGCTTTCCCCTTCACGTATTACTGTTGATGATCGTTATTCCCGTGGGGATGTAGCTCAGCTGGGAGAGCATTACCTTCGCAAGGTAGGGGTCGTGGGTTCGAATCCCATCATCTCCACCACAAAGCATCATGGGGTTACGGCTGATGCACCCATCGGCTGTAGCCCTTTTGTGTTTCTGCTCCCCTTGTGCTACCGATTTAGAGCGCACAAGTACATAAGGTGTCCACTTCTATGAAACCGCATTTTACTCCCGAGCAGCTTGCACGCCGCAATGCCACCATATGGACACCAATTGTGCTATACATTGCATTTCTCCAGTTTGGAGTATACCTTATCGGATTTTATTTGGTTATCCGCTTCTTGCTCACCGGCACAGGATATATGGCGGCTTCGATCATCGTATGGATAAAAATTTTTTTGATGTGGGCTGTCACTATTACGGGCATGTTCTGGGAAAAAGAGGTGGTAGGGCACTGGTTTATGGCAAAACAGTACTTTTGGGAGGACTTGGGAAATCTAGTTGCCATGATCACGCACAACGCCTATTTTGTTGCCCTGTGGATGGGGCTGAACCAGCGTCAGATCATGCTCGTTATGCTTTTTGCGTTCGTCACCTATCTGTTCAATTTTGTTCAGTGGATTATCGTCGGCCTGCACTCATGGCAGCAGCGACGCGCATTGTCTTCGGAAAAAGCCTGATATGCATCGCTATCCTCTGTCTTTTTCATCCATAACGACCTCTCTGTTACGCAGCACGGTGTTTTTTATAGGCATCGTCAGTTTGCTTGTGCTCTGCGCTGTGCCACAGGGAGAAGCGCAGACTGCTGAAGACCGAAATCGTTGCCCGATTATCCTCGTCCACGGTTTTGGCGGTTGGGGGCCAGAGGAACTCAACGGCTATAAATACTGGGGCGGCATTTTTGATATTCAAGAGGAGCTACGTTTGGCAGGCTATGAGGTCTACACCGCGCATGTCGGTCCCTTTTCGAGCAACTGGGACAGAGCGATCGAACTCTTCTACCAGATTAAAGGAGGTCAGGTTGATTACGGCGAAGAACACTGCCTGCGGTACGGCCATGTGCAGCGACCGGCTGGTAAACTCTTTACCAATCCTTTATACCCACAATGGGACGCGCAGCACCCGGTGCATCTTGTTGGACACAGCATGGGCGGGCAGACGATTCGCATGCTTGCAGCGCTCCTTGCCGGGAAGGCAGCACCGTATCAAAATGTGCTCCGCGATACCAACGGCGCACTTTTTACGCCGGGCGAAGGTTGGATTAAAAGCATCACGACAATCGCAACGCCCCACAACGGCACCTCCCTTTTCGATCTTACCGACAATCCCGCAGCAATCGCCGCAATGATACTCGGCGTTGCACAAGTAGACATGGCCGGTATTGTTCCTGATGGTTTTTACGGATTTGATCTTGACCAGTGGGACATTCACCCGCAGGAAGGAGAGACCACCGAAGAATATCTCCGCAGAATTTTTGACCTGCTCAGCAGCTCGGAGGATTTCAGTGTGTATGAGCTGAGCACCTCGGGAGCTCAGTGTTTTAATGCAGCGGTTAATCTTTCAACAGAAGACGCCTCTGCCTATCGCTTTTCTTTTGCCGTTGAACAAACCGTCGGTCAGCCCTACCCCGATGCTCTGCTCTATGTGCCCGATCTCATGATGAACCCCTTGATGCTCAACACTGCACTCTTGATCGGCCTCTCACCGTCCTTTACCGATCCGCTTGACATCGGCCCACGGTGGCGCATGAATGACGGTGTGGTCAACACCGAATCAATGAAAGCCCCGCTTGCCGGCTGTGCTGACACCTTCCACGAATATGACGGGATCCCGCAAAAAGGCGTTTGGAACTTTATGGGCACATTTCACTATGACCACCTCGACATAATCGGCCACACCCAAATAACCCCTGCCGAACGAAAAACCATTATCCGCTTTTATCTGAGTCTTGCCGAGCTGCTGACAAGCCTTGAGTGAACAAGGAATCAGATCAACAGCGGTTACAAATTACTCCGACAATGTTGCAATACTTTTTATCTATTAATCCGCTTCTCTCGCTGCATCACTCGTCAGTATACCGATAGCCGTCAAGGCTCATGATGCTTTTCCCATCGTCATAATAGTGATACCGCCCCACGTCAAAACCGCTGTTGCCGTCACTTCTGTAAAAATAATTACCGATCCTTTGTGAGATTTCGCCATACGAATCATACGTAATATTGCCGATATCAATTTCATACGTGCCGTCTGAATAATGTTTGATGTTTCCGATCCGTCTGGCTGTGGTGCCGTCCTCATAATATTCGTAATTGCCAATAGTAATTGTGTCGCCGTGCTTAATCGTTCCCCAGTAAGGGTCCCCTGCATGCGCAGCCGGCATGCACCCGAACAGTAAAAGAAAGGAAATAACGATAAATTTCATAATCCATACCCCCATGTTTTGCTTTTTTTACCGTTAAGTTAATTTTAGTGAACATTGAGGAAATAATCAAGTGGGACAAAATGAACTTCCAGGGTTCCAAAACGTCGTGCATACGGCGCATCGACTTTAGGCCTAACAACCCAGTTCTCACCTTTCGATAAAGTTTTCTAAATAGTTCTAGATTTGTCGAATCAAAACGGTCAGGGTCGATTTTGAATTCAATTGCATCCACTCATTGACGGCCGACTTGCAGAACGAAATCTATTTCGCGGCCACTTTTATCTCTCCAAAAATTGATAAGGCCTGTTCCCTCACGTGCACGGCGTGTGTCCAGCACAAGATGCTCCCTCAGTCCGCCGTAGTCTTCTTCCCTTAAAAAATTTCACCCACGTGCAAACGTCACAAAACCGGTATCAAAGCCGTAGAGCTTTGGTTGACGGACGATTTCTCGACGACCACCGCCATGAAACGGCGCAATGAGGAAAATAGCGTGGGCAACACTCATTGCTTCAAGATAGGCCTTTACCTTCATCGTATCATAGCAGTCCGCCAACGGGTATGGCTTATTGATTCCTGGCCGCACTGCCTGTATAATATTACAAAACAAAGAATATGGATACACAACCAAAGGAAAGGTGGCCGCAATGCACGTTATCGCATTTAACGGAAGCCCGCGCAAAAAAGGAAATACGTCAATACTTTTAGAATATGTATTTGCAGAGCTGCACAAGCACGGCATAACCACCGAGGTGGTGCAACTCGGCGATAAAAAGATAAAAGGGTGCATTGCCTGCTACCGGTGCTGGGAACGAAAGGATCGGCACTGCGCCATAAAGACCGATATTGTCAACGAGTGTATTGACAAGATGCTTGCGGCCGATGGGATTATCCTTGCTTCACCCACCTATGTGACTGATGTCACCGCAGAAATGAAAGCGCTGATCGATCGGGCATGTCTAGTTGCAAAGGCCAACGATGATATGCTGCGGCGCAAGGTCGGCGCTGCGGTTGTTGCTGTGCGCCGCGGTGGCGCAACTCATGTGTTCGATACCATCAATCACTTTTTTCTGATCAGCCAGATGATCGTGCCCGGCTCCTGCTACTGGAACCTTGGTATCGGCCTTGAACCCGGTGATGTAAATAGTGATGAAGAAGGCATCCGCACGATGAAGCTGCTCGGAGAAAACATGGCATGGTTGCTGAAAAAGACGGCAGGGAAGAACGTGAGGCGTAAAGCGTAGGCTTTGAGGGGGGAACGCAAAAAGCCTTTCGGGAAGATTTGTTACGATATTTTCTAAAACCCTCTCACTGCAACCAATACCCTCC
>JAOAHH010000032.1 GCA_026415325.1 Thermodesulfobacteriota bacterium
ATATTCAGTTGTTGGCACATGAAGATCAAACACCTCTGCTTCGCCGAAAAGAGACGTCAGCATTCTACCACAGATAGTGTTCAGTAGCTCGCGTACCGCATCTTCATAATGTTGGGAATCGATTTCAATACTTTCATCGAGACCAAGAATATTTCTAGCAAATTGAGATGCAAGAGGCATCGGCATAGTAATATCAATAGTGCCAGAACGATACCCAGAAAACGACATCGTCGCATGAATAAGCGGACCGTCATTATATTCAAAATCTTGAATCTCAATCTCTTCGGCAAACATAAAGGCTAATTGCTCAAAGACATCACATGCTACTTTTTTCATCTTATCGAGATAATCAGATTTCATTATATTCTCCCATGATATCCTTTACAACGGTTCTTAAAATTTCAGGGGTGATCGGTTTTCGAATATATGCACGAACGCCCATTTTGAATAATTCTTCAATACGGGTTTTACTCCCTTCGGTTGATATAATAACAACAGGTATTTTAGAAAGCATATCATCTTGAACCATTTTTTCGATCATTTCAATACCAGTCATCACTGGCATATTAATATCTGCAAACACAAGATCAACCCAATGTTTTTTCATAATACCAAGCCCTTCCTCCCCATTGCTTGCCTCATAAAGTTCACCAACCGGTATGCGTGCAATTTCGAGAGTTTTTTTTATTACTGATCTTATTGTTCTTGAATCATCGACAATCAGAATATTAAATGCCATGATGCTTTATTCCTCCAAAAACTTGTTCGTCATCGGCATTACTCATAGTTCAGTTTCCCTGCCACCTGATTTTACTATCACTCTGCCTGTTTCAACAGCGATTGATACCGTCCGGGAAATATTTCCACCGATATCTTGTTTTTCAATCAGTATATTATTCTTCCAAAGGAGCTTTCTCAGAACAGTAAAGTTTCTCTCCCCTATTCTAAAAAACTCTTTCTCATCGAGAAGCGATGAACAGCCGACAGCTTTTACGATAATTCTCTGTTTTTGAGCACCGAGCGCATAGACCTCACGAAAAAGTAATGGGACTCCGGTGTCAACAAACATACAAGGTGTTTGTCTCGCCTTTTGAGGATCAATCGCCGAAAGCGGCAACATACAATGAAGCATACCAGCTACTTGAGCGATGGGATCATATAAAATAAGTCCAAGGCATGAACCAAGAGAATAAGTAATAAGAACGTCTTCTGGATTATTAGATGCCTTCATGTCTGATATACCGACAACAATAGTTCTCACGCAGAATAACCTCGCACAAGAAGTAGGAAATCAATCAAGAAATTATCGGTTTTTGATAAATTGATGGTTTAAGACAAGTAAAGTCTGTTTTAATGCATGCAAGACTTTCTGCATGCCCGACAAATAAATAACCCCCTGGATTTAAAAGTCGATAGAGTTCATTAATAAGACGCGTTCGTACGATGTTATCAAAATAAATCATAACATTTCTGCAAAAAATTATGTCGATATGCGTTTGGAGAAAAAATGGTGGTTTTGATAAATTAAGTCTTTTAAACAAAACCATTTTGCGCACAAAATCTTTAATCTGGTAAAGGACCTCGTTATTACTCTTTTTTTTTATAAAAAACTGAGATCTCACTGAGTTCGGAACTCCTTCCAGCAACAGTGAAGAATACACACCTGCTTTTGCTATATTAAGTGCCTTTGTCGAAATATCTGTTGCTAAAATTCGTATAGATTGTGCCCGTGACCCTGCCGCAAGAATAGCGGTCATTGCTATTGAGTATGGTTCTTGCCCGGTTGAGGAAGCAGCCGACCATATCCGGATACGATCTCTACCGTTCATTATCCATTGTGATATCAGATCACCTAAAACATCAAAATGCTCAGGTTCTCTGAAAAAACTTGTTACATTAGTTGCAATAACATCAAGAAATTTTACAATTTCATCGCCTGTTTGATCGTGAAGCAAGAACTGAAGATAGTGTTGATAGTCATTAATACCTAAAACCCGCATCCGCTTGGCAATGCGAGCTGTAATCATTGCCTCTTTTGTTTCATTTAAATAAATACCACTGTGCTCATAAACAATTGATCGAAATGTATCAAAAACATGGCGATCCATAAAAAGGGAGGCTACTTTTCAGGAGAAGATTCTCCAGCATGAGGCAGTTTGATAATTTCACTTTTGGTTAATATCTCTTCAATATTTAGAAGAATTTTTACGCCACCTTTTGTTTTGGCAATTCCCTTGATAAACTCTGTTTTGACCAATGTGCCAAAAGAGGGAGTCTCTTCGATATCCATCTGTGGTATATCAAGCACCTCTGAAACACTGTCAACAATAATACCCATCTGAACAGGATTGTCGTCAATAACAATATCGATTACGATAATACAGGTCTGTTCAGTATCATCTATTTTCTCCATCCCGAATTTTGTTCGTAAATCAATAACCGGTATCACCTTACCACGGAGATTTATCACGCCTCTGACGAATTCGGGTGTGCGGGGTACCTTTGTAATATCCATTAAGCCGATAATCTCTTTAATTTTCAAAATTTGAATCCCGTATTGCTCTTTCCCAAGATTAAACGTCAGATACTTTTCAGAAGTGCCAGTTTGGGGCTTTTCATCTTTGGATATGGTTGTCATATATGTGCATCACTCCTTATGAGGTTAATGATATATGCTTCTGCTGTGTTTCGTAATGTGCAGTTGCAAGCTTAATAATGCCGGCAACGTCGATAATAATTCCGACTTTACCGTCCGACATTATCGATCCACCTGAAATTCCCGTAAGTCCTTTCATATATGCACCGAGACTTTTAATGACGGTTGATTGCTGCCCAAGTAATTCATCGACCAACAAGCCGGTTATTTTCCCGCTATCTTCCACGACAATAATAATTCCACGGGTAGGATCCTGTTCCGCGTTCTTGATGTCAAAGAGATGAGATAGGCGAAAAAGCGGGATAAGTCTGTCACGTATTTTGATCATTTCACCACGGTTGACAACTGTAACAAGATCAGATGACTTTGGGCGAATTGCTTCAACAATCGATAAGGTAGGAATAATGTAACGTTCATCTCCAATCCGCACTAACATGCCATCGATGATTGCAAGTGTGAGCGGCAATCGAAGGCTGAAGATTGTCCCCTTCCCTTCCTCTGATTGAATGTCAATATTTCCTCGAAGATCTTCAATGGCACGCTTCACCACATCCATACCAACCCCTCTTCCTGATACATCGGTTACCTGTTGTGCGGTTGAGAAACCCGGGAGGAATATAAAATTGAAAATTTCTCGATCGCTCAATGTTTGATTTTCACGCAACAAGCCTCGCTGTTTTGCCTTTTCTAGAATAAGGTTCTTGCTGAGTCCCTTACCGTCGTCCTTAATCTCGATATAGATGTTTCCGCCTTTATGAAAAGCCGTGAGCTCGATAGTGCCATGAGGAGGCTTTCCATTCATAATACGATTCTCTGGATTTGATTCAATGCCATGATCGACGGCATTGCGTACCAAATGGATAAGGGGATCACCGATCCGATCTACTACGCTCTTATCGAGCATAGTGTTCTCTCCGCGCGTTATAAATTCAATATTTTTCCCGCTTTTCTTAGCAAGATCTCGGACAACACGTGCCATTTTTTGAAATGTGCCCTTGACCGGAATCATTCGCAGTGACATCCCAAGCTGTTGCAATTCGCGGGTTATTTTATCCATTTGTGTTATGGTACGTTGGAGCTTCGGCGAGGCATACCGTTTCAGATCATTGTCCTGCTTAATCATGGATTCGATAATAACAAGCTCCCCTATCGCATCAATCAGTTTATCAAGATTCTCTGAATCGACTTTTATCGGTTCCTTTATTTTTCCTTTCTGGGCCTGAGATAATGTTACAAAACTATCTTGTGTGGCACGGATGGCATCTTGTATGCTCAAGCGTGCTTCGTTTTCAGCTTCTCTCTCAAGCGCTTCTTGAGATTCTGTTCGTACAACAAGAGGCTGCAAGACAAGATGCCTTTTGTCATCAATGGCATCTTTTTTATTTGTCAACGCCTGGATGCGGTTTATAACAATATTCAGGGTGTCGCTTCGTGTATATGTCAATAATCCCTTTGCGATTGTCTTTTCTATTTCTTTAATAAGCTTTTTCATTTCATCGACTGCCGAAAAAATAACATCGATGGTATCTGCCGAGAATACCATTTCCCCTTTTCTTGCAAGGTCGAGCAAATTTTCAGTTGTATGAGCGAGTCGAGTAATATCATCAAGACCAAGAAAACCTGCAGCACCTTTAATCGTATGGAATACTCTGAAGATTGCGTTAAGGAGATCAACATTCTGTGGAGTTTTTTCAAGGGAAAGGAGCTTTGTATCAATCGATTCGATATGTTCCTGAACTTCAGATACAAAATCCGAAAGCAAATCAACGTCTCCTGATATCATTTGTTGCGGTACCGTCACTTCGGGCGGCTGTGTCGTGGCACGGTTTATAATAACAGCATCATTAATATCCGTAATTGTAGATACAGCATATTGTGAAGTAATCTTTGCATCGCTTATATGGTGAATTTTCGTATTTTCAAAAATCGCATTTATTGTTTCGGGTATTTCGAGGAGTTTTCTCTGCTCCCGTAAATATGCGAATGACGATTTAAGCCAGTCACTAATTTGGAGCAATCCATCGATTGGCAGTGGCGGCGTTGCTTTATCCAACAAATCTTCGGTCATATGGCAGATACGATGAATGTCAGTAAGTTCAAAAATAGCTGCCTCACCTTTTAACGTATGGAAAATTCTTCTGACATCATTAACCGCTTCCGCATTAAACTCTTTTTCAATGGCCAAAAGATTAGCATCAAGACGCTCAAGAATTGCTTCCTGATCGTTCAGAAAATCGATGAAAATATTTTCATCGATATGTGCAGGGAGAATATAAGTATCTCGTTTTTTCTGCTCTTCTTGTTGATTCTGATTATTGAAGAGCTTTCGCGGGAATGGATATTCATGGGGATCGGTCCCTGAGCGTGTTCGTTGTTGCATCGAGGTAATTGTTTTTGAAAGGATTTCGAAACAACCTTCGCGTTGCAGTGATTCATCAAGCATCATACGTTTTATTAAAGCGGTCGCTGCTTGTGCTGCTGAGTGTATTTCATCGGAGCATGATGCCTCGGTACAAGCAGCAATCTGCTCGAAACAGGTATACAGTTTCCCTAAGTCCTGCAGACTGTATATATCTGCGGTAATAAGAGTTTGTGCTGCGGCGTCAATGCGGTCGATCAGGTTTTCATGCATGGTAATTTACAACTATTCGCAGCCTGATTTTAGTAGGCTGGCATAACCGATATTAGTCAGGGAAAATGCGAAAAATCTTTGCTTTTAATACATCTGCCGTAAATGGTTTTACAATGTAATCATTTACACCTGCTTGTGCAGCCTGTACAACATTCTCTTTTTCAGCTTCAGCCGTTACAATAAGTACAGGGGTATCTTTCAATGCATCATCTGCACGTATGTTTTTTAAAAGATCAAGGCCGGTCATATTTGGCATATTCCAATCTGTAATCACAAAATCATATGAGCCTTCTCGTAATTTTTCTAATGCAACATCACCGTCTTCAGCTTCCTCAACATTTGCAAACCCGAGCTGTTTTAAAATATTCCGTATAATACGGCGCATTGTAGAAAAATCGTCGACGACAAGTATTTTCATATTCTGATTTGGCATATACTCCTCCTTATCCATCAATCAAAACTCCGCAACATAATGGTTTTCATACTAAAAATTTAATTTTTGCATCGGTATATTTATCTCGGAGCTTGAATATAATTCAGGTTTAACCAATTAAATATGCTTTTATATTCTTCCCCGTCATTTTTCAATGTATTTTTGTGAGGGAGTTCATCGTTGATCGATTTCATCAGGCTTTTATAGTATAATAATTCCGAAAAAACGTTGTGGAAATATTTCTGGCCTTTATTTGGATAAAATAATACCTATGCCAATGGCAGAAAAGAAAATATTTATTAAAACGTTTGGCTGTCAAATGAATGAATATGATTCAGATCATATCTGGCGACTTTTTTATGAAAAAGGATACCGCCGCGCGGTATCATATCAAGATGCAGATGTTGTTGTCATTAATACATGCGCTGTGCGTCAAAAAGCCGAGGATAAATTTTACAGTGAATTGGGGCGAATTAAAAAAGTGAAAGAAAAACAACCTGATATTCGTATTTGCGTTATCGGATGTCTTGCACAGCTTTATGGCGAACATCTAGTACAGCGGTATCCCTACATCGATGTTGTTCTTGGCACAAAGCAGCTATTACTTCTGCCAACAGTTCTTGAGCAATCAACTATTTCATATCCGTTCATTAACACTACAATGATCAGGGATCCTCTTATCTATCCGTTCCCATCAACCCTTATCGATAAGCGTGTTAGTGCTTTTGTAACTATTATGCAGGGATGCAATAATTACTGTTCATATTGCATTGTTCCGTATGTCCGCGGGCATGAATGGAGTAGATCGCCAGATGACATCATCCGCGAAGTAACTTTGCTTATCAAACATGGCGTTAAAGAAATAACGTTGCTTGGGCAAAATGTTAACGCCTATGGAAAAACACTGTCTCCTCGAATTCGTTTTTCCGAGTTGCTCTGCCATCTAGACAGTATACCCGGAATAAAACGTCTTCGTTTTATTACCTCTCATCCGCGAGATTTAACAGAGGATTTGATTTCATGCTTCGGCAAGTTGCGTTCTTTATGCGAACATATTCATTTGCCCCTGCAGTCTGGCTCAAACACCATCCTTCAACGTATGCACCGTGGATATACTCAAGAGATGTATCGTGAAAAAATCGCATTACTCAGAGAAACAGTTCCAGATATAAGCATATCAAGTGATATTATCGTAGGGTTTCCGGGCGAAACGGAGTATGATTTTTCACAAACGTTAGCCCTTATTGAGGATGTAAAATTTGATGAACTCTTCATTTTTCATTATACTCCCCGTCCAGGAACCCCTGCTTCAAGGTATACGGACACCGTCCCTTATGATGAAAAAATACGACGCCTCACGTTACTCACCGCAGTACAACAAAAGATCGGTTTTGAAAAAAACAGCCGTTTGGTTGGTCGCATTATGCCGGTTCTTTTTGACATGAATGCAAAAAGAGGTTCAAATATGATTGCAGGGCGCTTACGAACCGGCAAAGTTGTGAATTGCCATGCACCGCCTCGCGTGCTCGGAAAAATACACAACGTACTTATAGAACACGCAACCGCGCATTCTTTAATTGGTCGTATTGTAAACGGGGAGGACGGGTGGTGATCGATTTACATACACATACCGTGTTTAGTGACGGTGAACTTATACCGGCAGAATTGATACGACGTTCTGTTGCGCATAAATATGAAGCAATTGCACTTACCGATCATGTCGATCGATCAAATTTTGACTTTATTATTCCACGGATTGTTTCCGTATGTCGCCATATGTCTGAATCATCGGATATTATTGCAATGCCTGGAGTTGAACTGACCCATGTACCGCCGCGGGATATTCCGGTACTTGCAGCCGAGGCACGCAAGCTTGGTGCTGCGATTATTCTTGTGCATGGGGAAACTATTGTGGAACCCGTTTCAATCGGCACAAACGCTGCAGCGATTGACGCAGATATCGATATTTTAGCTCATCCAGGTATGATTACTGAACATGATGTTCGTCGAGCTGCTGAGCGAGGTATTTACCTTGAAATAACGACTCGAAAAGGGCATTGCCTGACGAATGGGCATGTTGCAAAACTTGCACTTGCCTGCGGAGCGGGATTAGTTCTCAATACCGACATGCATAGTCCAGATGATATGATCAACGATACAATAGCCAATAAAATTGTAGCAGGATGCGGTTTACCCGAAGGGTACTTCGATGTAATGCTTGAGAACAGCAGAACACTTCTTAATCGACGAATGCTAAAATAAGCGAAGGTTATCTGCCTCGTTAATAATAGATTAAATGATGCTTTTCAGTACATTATTGAATATCATAATCTTGAAAGCTATTAAGATAGCTGTTTGGTGATCATGTTCATAAAGACTGCAACAATGTTTTTATCAAATTGATCGTTTTTGCATTGCAGCTCCTTGAGTGCGGTTTGAACCGACAATGATTTTCGATAAGGCCTATCCGTCGTCATTGCATCGAATGAATCTGCAATTGCTAAAATTCTCGAAAGCAGTGGTATATCTTCCCCTTCAAGACCATCTGGATAGCCTTTCCCGTCCCATCGCTCATGATGATACCGGATAATATCCCTTTCTCGAGGCAGATATCCGAGGGGTTTTAAAATATGTTCACCGATGATAGGATGCTGTTGTATTATTTTATATTCATGTCTGGTAAGAGAGCTCGACTTAAGCAAAATTGTATCACTAATGCCAATTTTCCCGATATCGTGCAAATGCCCGACGAAATTCAACATGTCAAGCTCTTCCTTATCGCATCCGAGCGCCTTCCCTATACTAAGGGCATATTCAGTTACTCTCATTGAATGAGTAAGGGTATAATGATCGCGAGCCCCAATAACCGCGACAAGGGTATTGAGCATATTTTGCACATCAGTATAAATACTTTGGCTGAGCAATTTATTTTCAATGGAGAGTGATGATTTTCTGGCAAGATTTATCAATAACAGGATCTCCTCCATAGAAAATGACTTACTATCGGTGTATTTGCCAACATATAGCATTGCATAAAGTTGCTTCTGTATAACGATTGGAAGTATAATCCCGATGTTTACCTGTCCTCCTGACCGCATTTTAATAGGCCCCCATAACGCATGGGCTGTACCGTCAACCAGTGCATATTCTCGCTCGTGAACAAGCTTTAACGCGAGAGGTGCTGAAATTGCGTCACACATATCAAGTGGCATACCCCATGATGCTGATGGAATAAATTCGTGCTGTTCTCTATCATAGACAAACAAGAATGCATAGTCGTTTCCACCGATCAAACAAGCTGTTTGTACAATTAAATGATAAAGAGAGCGAACGTCATGGACCCCTTGGTTATTGTAAAATGATTCATTCATCGCATGAAGCAAAGAAAGTTCAGGTGATATTTCTGGAAGCATATTAGTTTTTCTTTTAGTGAAAAGTGGTTTATTATTTATTGTTTCATGACCGACATGATTTTGTTGCCGTGCGATGATTTCGTTTATAAGATCCTTAACTTTTTCATGCTGAAACGGTTTTTGTATGAAATCGAAAGCACCCTCCTTGAGCGCTTGGACCGCAACATCAACAGTTGGATATCCGGTTATTATCACAACTGATACTGCAGGGTTAATCTGTTTGGCATGGCGAAGAAAATCTATTCCGTTCATTTCGGGCATTATAAGATCACTAAAGACGATATTGAAAGGAGTGGCAGCAAGCATTGCAAGACCATCGAAAGGATTGTGGGCAGTTTCTGCGCAACATGAGGTAGCATCATTGATCATTTCTTTAAGGCACTCGCTCACTTCAGGATCATCGTCAACGATGAGCACCCTACTCTTCATATTGTTTCTCCGTATAAGCTATAAAATTTTTGGGTACTTTTCGATCAAATAGTATTTTTCTTGAACGGGAAATTGGGTGCTACAGATGAAGAATATGAAAGGATCAAGCTTTAAGGTTAAGCATTGTGCCCACAAATTTTTCGAGCGTTTTTCTTATTACAAGAAGTTCATGAGGAGGTATTTCTTGGAGTACTTTATTGTCTTGTCGTCGAACGATCTTAAATATAGGTGTCTTGGTTTCCCGATGGATTTCAACCTTCAAATCTTTCTGAACAGATGCAAGGAATTCATTAATCTGACTTGCTATTTCCTCTGCGCTACCTTGATTTATAGGAGATGAATACGGTAGAATACTTCCGTTTTGCAAAGGATTCTCTACAGACGTTTGCGGTTGTAATTCCTTACCTATCGTCCTTCGTGTTTCTTTAATTCCTTGTACAGAGCCGATACTGCGTATCGTTTCTGTTTCCATTGAACACCATGCAATGACGAAAAGTTATATAGTTTTTCATTGTACGTATCGGCAGTCTGTCTGTAAAATCTTAATACCTCCCATGGTTCTTCTATCAATGATACAGTCATAGGATAAAAAACGGTGACGATTTAAGATTTTTAATGCAGTTGTCGATACGTTGATTGACACAGAATACATTTTGTCACCATTAATCGAAAGGAGGTGATCAGATTACAAAGGCAAGAACTTCTCTGCATGCAAAGCCCTGCCGTTAATTAAAGGCAAGGACGCCAGAAGCTGGTACAACATCAACGCTCATTAATTTTAATCAAGGAGGATTAAATTATGGGACTTGTCATTAATCACAACCTAATGGCCATGACTGCGGCCAGAAATTTTACCCGATCATACGAATTACTGTATAAATCAACCAATCGCCTTTCATCAGGCCTGCGGATTAACACGTCGGCAGACGATGCTGCAGGTCTTGCAGTCAGTGAGCTCATGCGAACGGAAATAGCGGCTCTGAATCAAGGCGTTCGTAATGCCTATGATGCGCAAAGCCTCCTCCAGACTGCTGACGGCGCACTGCAGGTGATTGATGAGAAACTCATCCGCATGAAAGAGCTCGCTGAACAAGCTGCAACCGGTACCTATAATTCTATCCAGCGCCAGATTATGAACAATGAGTTTGTGACCATGCGCAGCGAAATTACCCGAATCGCACAAGCGACAAAGTTTAACGGCGTGAATCTGCTTAACGGTACGATCTCGCAGTATAGCGGAAGCGCAAACGGTCTGAAGATCCATTTTGGACCGACCAATTCTGCAGCACAAGATTATTATTATATTAACATCAGAAGCGCAACCGCAGAGGCGCTTGGCCTTAATACGCTTAACATTTCAACGCAATCCGGTGCCCAGCAGGCTTTAGCTGCAATCGATACAGCGGTTGTATCAAAAGACACCATCAGAGCAGATATCGGCGCCTATATCAACAGGTTGTCAAACACAATCTCACAGCTCTCGATTCAGGCAGAGAATCTGCAGGCAGCCGAGTCTCGTATCCGAGACGTCGACGTTGCATTGGAAATGACAAACTTTGTCAACAACCAGATCAAGTCTCAGGCTGCAATCGCTATGCTTGCGCAGGCAAACACAATCCCGCAGCTTGCTTTGACACTGATCGGCGGCTAAAAGGGATTTCCGGCAAAAAGGATGGCATCGGCAAATTTTGCCTGCCATCCTTTTTTATATGTTTCAGCAATAAGTTCTATTATGCTGAAAAAACATGCATTTTGCATATTCCTTTTTGGCCCTGTTATTGCTTATATTTTTATTGAACATTAACGGCATATTAATATGGCTGAATCAATTACTTTTACCGGGCTTGGTTCGGGAATTGATCTTGAAAGCATTGTTAAAGCGCTCGTTGACAATGAAAAAAAGCGTTTCATTACGCCGATAGAAACATGGAAAACGTCCTGGCAGGATAAAATAACTGCTTTTCAAGAACTAAATACAAAATTAATTTCCTTTTCCACTGCGGTAAAATCACTTGACACTCCAGCTGAATTTCTTGTGAAACGTGCATCGGTATCAGACTCAACTGTTCTTAGTGCAACGGCCACCAGCAGCGCATTTAACGGGTCAACTACTATTACGATCAATCAACTTTCGCAGTGCGAAAAGGAGATACATGCGGGGCATCCGGATGCTCAAACTACAGCGGTTACCAGTGTTGCCGGCACTTTTTCCTATACTTACAGCGGCATGACAAGGACGCTGACCGTTCCTGCAGGCACGACTCTCAGCCAGTTAGTAAAAATAATTAACAACGATCCTCAAAATCCCGGCGTTACTGCCAGCATTATTGATGACGGTTCAGGAACATCTACTGCTTTTCACCTTGTACTTAGCGGCAATAATACCGGGGCGGATTATACTATTACAATGATTTCTCACACCCTTAATAACTTTGCTACAGGTGGCACAAGCGGAGGAGGATTTGATGAAACCCAAACAGCGCAAAACGCCCAATTAAAGATAGACGGATACCCGGCAACAGGATGGATAGAGCGTTCAACCAATACGATTACCGATGTACTGACCGGTATCACCATGACTCTTTTTTCTACGGGCACAACAACAATAACCGTTTCAACCGATACTGCAGCAATAAAAGAAAATATCAAAAATTTTGTAAATACGTTTAATGAAATCCGCAGTTATATCAAAGAAAAAACGGCATATAATACCGCAACCGACAAAGCCGGTATTCTTCTCGGCAATTATGCGGTCGATACGATTAAAAACAGGCTGAATGCCATTGTATCATCGAAACCGACAGGGTTTCGCGACGGCTATGATACCTATGTCAACTTGATGCAGATCGGTATTCATACCGACGCTGATATTGGATCGGCAACCGAAGGTCTTTTAATTATTGATAACGCAAAACTTGATGAAGCGTTGTCAGAAAATCCCGATGCCGTTGCTCGTCTTTTTTCAGCATATTTTACCGGAAGATCAGCTCACGCAAAACTTTCGTATGAAAGCTATATTGACGGAATTACAGAACCGGGAACATATGAGATTAAGTTTATTGCAGGCGTTCCGCCATCAGGGCAAATTCGTCTCAAAGGAACAACTGAGTGGCATCCTGCCACATGGGACAATGCAAGCCAAACCCTCACTGGTGGATACGGGTACCCTGAGGCAGGTCTCGTTGTTAAAATTACTGATCCATCGACGAGTTTTATTGGCGAGGTTGACCTTCAACGAGGTATTGCAGGCAAACTAAAGGATGAGCTTGATGCACTTTTGGATTCTGATGATGGTCCATTGGCAGTCCTTGAAGACAATTATACAAACATCATAAAAAGTGCTGATAATAAAATCGAATTTGAAGAAAAACGTATTGCGATTTACGAAAAGCGACTCAAGGAACGGTACGCTCGACTTGAAAGCTTGCTTTCAGAACTCAATAATCAAATGTCCTATTTATCTATGCGCGTACAACAGCTTACGCAAAAATAAGCATTTTTTATTATAAGGAGAGAAATGCCGTGAATCCCTATGCCAGCGCAACTGCAGCCAAATACAAATCGCTTGAGGTCAATTCAAGCAATCGTCTCAAAGTTGTGGTAATGATCTATGATGCAGCCATTGCATCATTGAAACATGCATTGCTGTGCCATACAAAAAACGATCTTATAAAACGCAATCAATTTATATCTCGAACACAATTTATCGTTCAGGAACTCAACAATGCCCTTGATATGAAAAACGGTAAGGAAATCGCTGCATCCTTGAGAAAGATTTATTTTTTCATTAACCGTCATCTTAATGAAGTTATGACGGATAATAATGCAAAAAAGATCGAACAGGTTATCAGTATATTGTCTAGACTACGAGAGGCATGGCAGGAAATATCACAAAAGGCGGCTCATGATAATGCCGTCGAGCCGGATATCGACCGCTTCCACCGTTCAAACGTTACCTCAATGGATCGAAGTGCATAACAAGATCAAGCTTTTTTATCAATACAACGGGGTGGACGTTTGCGGTGGTGTGACGCGTATCGATGATATACTTTTTTTTGGATGTTATGTTTCTTTATTTCTTTTTCAAGAAATGCTTTCTGTTGAGAGAGAAGCTTTTTAAGGAAGGTGTCATATCCAAGAATCATTTTCAGACCATTGCTTAAACTATCCCTGTCGTTGCTGTCCTTATGGTGCTCGAGGAGTTGTTCGAGAAGTTTCCGCCGCCTATCGAGCAGCTCAGATACCCCTGCTAAATCTCCTTCCTGAGCCTTTCGAATGGCCTTTTGTGAAATTGCAAGTCCTTGCGCAACGCTGATGGTATCCGATTTTTGGAGTTGATCCTTCATTGTTTTTGTAATTTGCCTCGTCGCATTTCGCCGCATAAAAGCACATTATATATCTGTCTTGTATGTCGCGGATTTTTTCTTAAAATACACAACGATAAAAGCAAGCTTTAATACCCAAAATTACATTCCAGAGCTTATCATGCAAAGTACTGCAAAAAGAGACGCAGCGTTTTTAACATCATTGGGTTACACTATTCTCTGAAAAGATTTTTTTCCAGTCTTCAAGCAGCGGAATTATTTCATATTCGATGATGTCTGCAAGCAGTATCAAATCGCCTTCCTCTTGAATATTTTTTAGCTCATCGATCACTTCCATGTATTTTGCCCATCGCATTGAAACCGATTCCCCTTGGTATTGCATCTTCTGAAAATTCCATCCGAGAGCCGAGCGCACATTGTTGATGAAATGAATAAGGGCACGAAGCGCTTCAAGCAAATCCGCAAATTTCTGGTGCGCATCTGTTTCATCATACATTCTAAAGCTGTCAGCAGTATCATGGCAATGCTCGCACATACGAGCAATGAAGTTTGGTGCATCTTTAACCGCTGCTTCCGCAAACTGCTGTAAAGATACTGTAGTGACCTGAATGTCATGAATTTTGGAAAGCGGTATTTCTCGTGACTGACCTGGGTACAGTTCGGTATACGGTCTTCCGTTAATGTTAACCGATCCTATGAGATGGTCCTTTGGCAATGCTGTTTTAGAAAGCTTAACGAGCACCTCTTCCAAATTTTCAGCGCCGCCAAAATATTCCTGAATCGTGTTGCCATTGATGGAGACTTGCATATGATATTCCTCCTGTAAATATTGATGATTTGTCTTTTTCAAATATACAGTCTTATTGTAGAAGGATATTCATTTCTGCATTGTTATATGCCCACAACCATAGAATGCTTCTGTGTCCCGGTTGTTTGCTTCAGCTCAGGATATCGGCTGCACATTTGTTGAAGCATTCGCGCACGAAAGTAAAGGGTTTCATACGCGTACCGCGCATCATAAGCGACCTGGGTAATATCATTGCCTTTGCTTTCTTGTCGTTCTGCAAAAAACATATCAATCAACAGTGCCATTAACGGCATGCGTTCCCTCCATGCAACAAGTCTTCTATCGACAGCTTCAGTTTCAGATGCCCGCTGTTTAAGATGTTGGTAATTGCGCATGGCATTAGGAGCATATCGCAGAATGTCCTTACAGAGATTAATCCCCTGCCTGCTCAAAGTGATGATCTCGTGAAGTGCATAATTCAGTGTTGACAACTGATTGAATATATCAGGATCAGGTTCATAGAATTGTCCGAGGGTTTCTGCAAGTGAATGAAGAGCATCATCGAAGACAACACATGGTATCGTGGTCCCTGTCATATTATCGAAGGCACATTTCCAGAGTATACGCATAAGAGGCCGGACCAATGCATCAACATTTATTTTTTTTCTTGTGACCGGATACCAATCGAAAAATCCATAAGGATCAAATCCGCCTCGGTACACAACGGCACGATCAGAAAAATGCGTGAGCTCATGTTCTCCACTTCTCTGGTTATCCCGTATCAGGCGAATCAAAGCATAAAGTAACTCAGGAGTGATGTATGACTTGCATATCTGCCGCATACAACGTTCTGGGTATTGACATGGATGACAATCAAGAAACGGCTGCACTGCAAAGCCGCGTGTAGTGTACGGACCGGTTGTAAAGCAGGTTTCTTTCCCCATGTGAATGCTGATCGTTCTTGTTCCACAAGCTGCGGCAATATGCATCGGTCCCGTATCGTTGGTGATGAAGACATCCATTCTTTTGAGAAGAGCGGCAAGTTGTGACAGAGATGTTTTGCCAACGGCACTGATGCAACGAACTCCGAGAGAAAAGTTTGCATCCGAACGAATATCATCTCCGACTACGATGATGCGGATTGTCTTATCAGAAAGAAGATATTTCCCGAGCTGCATGAATGAATCGAGAGGCCATTGTTTATCAGGTGTGCTTGCACCAGGATGGAGCCCTACCAAGAAAGAATCTCTTCCCGCCATATTATGTGAATGCAAAAAATTATCAGCCCATGCAAAATCATTTTCATTAATTTTAAGCTGTACCTGCTCCGGCGAGGGTGGCATGCCTGCAATATTCTTAAAAAGATCGGAGAGGTGATATGGTAACACATTCCATTGTCGTGTTATTGTTTTAAAGAAAAGCTCCCAAGGTAAACGACGCTTTGGCTCTGGCGCTGTCTTCGTCAAAAAGGCTGAAAAAATGCCAATATAATGCGGTGTTATATTGATAACTTCAGAAAAGTCATTTTTTTGAATATCTCCATAAAAATGCTTTATATATGAATATGCGTGTTCTAACGATGCGTTTTTGCCAAAAAAATACCGTCCGATCGCGTTAAAATCTATTTCTAATATCTCGTCTAAACACGGCATGAGACGACAGATGTCGGCAAACTTTTTATTTACCAACATACTAATCCGGCACGGCATCATATGTCGCTTCAGGCTCTGCAGCATCGGCATCGATTGCACGATATCGCCAATCCGGGCAAGCTGTATCACCAAAATACGCTTCACCAGAGGTGCTCCTTAACGAGTGTTTGGTATTCTTTCAAAATCATAAAGAGTGCTTCGGGATATTGCATTTCTCCCTCTCGTAATCGTATTGTCGTTACAATACCGTCAATGTCAGGATGTAACCCTCGTGCAACGACCTCCTCAAGCAGCGAGCGTGTTTCTGGGTGCTCTTTACAGAAAGAATTAACATCACGAATTAGAAGTTTTTTCCCTTGAGTTTGTGCATAAACTTCGGGTTTTCTATCAAATATAAAAGCGCAGAGCTCTCGCATACGATGTTCATACGTATGCTCGTTAATAATACGTTGCCGGGCTGCCCGTGCTATTTTTTGTCGTTCTTCAGGATGGTAAAGATAATACTGCGCCTTTTCGCGAAGGTCTTCGAGCGAGCTGAACGTAACTATTTCTTTGTTGCGCAAAAAAAATGCGTCGATTTCGCGGCGTTCGTCAACAAGTTGGAATGCACCGCATGCAGCGATTTCAAACGTTCGTGGATTAATAAAATCACCTTCCGGATCTATGCCTTCATAATAGGCAGAAGAATGGAGGTTGATATTAATTTTTGTTGCATTGAATATCTTTACCGATTCCTCACTGTTGATGCGTTCTCCATTCTTTTGAACCCGCTGCCACAGTATTGATTGTCGATCCCATTCGGTACCCCAGATCTTAAAATCGAAATCAAGAAGTCCTCGGAACATACATTGTCGGTTATAATAGCCGGCTCCAAGGAACGAAAGATCGCTTCCATAATATGCACGCTCATCTGGGTTGAGCTGGAGCGGTTTATGTATCTCTGGGGCTGCGGCAACAGGCAAATATGCATAATTGTGCGTGCCGAGATGCTTCAGTTGCTCAAAAAATTCGCCCTTTTGAATGGTAAAATAAAAATCATATGCTGGTGCGTATTGTTTCCAATACTGCATATGTCGAAAATCTTCGACAAACCAAAAAGCACTGGTAATACCGCTTTCGCGGAGTCTATCAAGTGCATGGAGGCTGAGCGGTGCCTGGGCGAGGCAGAGCACGATATCAGGTCTTCGCTCGGCACATGACGCTACGATCATTTCCGAGACAAGATGCTGGAATAAGTCGCAGAGAATTTTTTTGTTGTTTCGGTCAATGTCGAGCTCAAGTGCCATACGGAACGGCTTTTCAAACACAGAAGCATCCCACAGTGTGCTGAGGTGCCCGATGCGACGAAGAGCATTATTACAGTATCGGGCAATCGGTAAAGAGCCGCCGTAAATCGGGGAAACGACAAGTATGTTCAGCGAGTTAGGGGAAAGGGCTTGTTTCCACCCTCCGCTTGCATCGTTTTTTGGTTGAGCGGCAGATAAACGGGGTTCGGGAATCGTGCGATCCTTTTTGGGATAAAAATACCAGAGCGTATTCCCGAAATGAGCTTGTATCGTCATAGATGTACCGACAGTAAGATCGCATACGTCCAAAATGTTTCTTAAATCGCGGTATTCAAGCGCCAATCTGAAAATTGCAGCATCAGGTTCAATTACCCTTACCGAGATACCTCTGTTTACTAATTCTTCAATGTGGTAACCAAAGCCAAACCCTACAACGGTAACTGTATTATTGACTGGCGGATTGATTTTCAAACACCGTTCAACAAACGTGCGAGCATGTTTATGTGGATCATAGATACTCCACATTATCTTATTATCGATAGTAAGAACAGGATCCTCTGTTCGTGAAATCAAAACACCATAATTGTTTGGTATCTGCACGTGCATAATAAACTCGGCAAGCTTGGGGTCAAGCTTGCGAAGCAGTTCCATATTCAACTGAAAGAAGTTTCCTTTAGTGGACATAACAAGATTCTTGCACGTTATCCAAAACATAATAGCGCAACATGCGCGCTGCTGCGGTAAGTCCTGCGCAAAATGCAGACACTGCATCTCGTTCACCGTCAGGTAAAGGAGTGCAGTATCTGAGCATGATGTTAAAAAAATCAATCCATGGATGCCATATCGAAAAGTCATCATAAAAACGGTATTGCAGTACTGCAGGAGCAAATGTATGAGCAGTATTGATCATGGCGTTAATTTGTTGCAGAAGGAGCTCATACTGTTCAATACGGCATGGCAAAATGTTTGTTTCTTGGGATATATAACCTTTACCTGTACCTCGATTCAGCAGAGAAGCTCCCATGATGCGATAGAGGCGATTTTTTAAGACGTATTCCGTTTCTCCAAGAGGTTCATACATAATACCAAATTCATCACCGCGACCATGGAGAACCAAAACGTTATCTTCGGTAATAGTCGAAACAGGACGGTTATCAATCATATTGCAAACAGCTTGGGCAACTGCCTTAGGATCAATATATGATGCACACATGATATTATAAGGACATTTGTCTTGTTCTAAACATGGCCAACATGAAGGTGTTGCCTGGAATACGATATGTCCTTCCCCATAAGGGCCAGTGAACCCTGCGCATGCAGGGCCTAAAAAAATACCAACGATTTTTGTCCCAACCGCAGCGCCAAGATGCATGGTACCGGTATCACCGGTAACCAAGACACAGCAATTGGATAAAATGCTGGCAAGCTCTGGAAGCGTCGTTTTGCCGGTGAAATCGAGTATTCGTGCTTGTTTCTCCTGTGGCCATAATGATGCAATCCTTTTAAACTGTTCAGTATAGAAAGATTCTGATGCTGTTCCCGTCAATATAATGGCATTATCATGCCGCTCAAGGATGTGGAACGCTGTCTCTGCGAATAAGGCAACCGGCCATGTTCGTTTTGGCTCGCGTGTAGCAAGTTGCAGAGCTATTTTTTTTGGTGCACGATTATGCAACGGAGCAAGAAGTGTCGCTGCATGATTTGCACTCTGCGAGGAAGCGCAATACAAAAGTTTCTTGCTTGCGGGCATGTATGGAGGTGCAAGATGGTAAAAAACATCCACGAGATTGAACGGAGCAAGCGGCAAATGCTGCACCATAGCATTAAAAAATGCAAACCAAGGAGACCGTATAAGCCTAATGCTGTCCTTTCCGAGTTTATATCCATAGATTCGCGATGATTTTGATATGCTCGCAACCGCGGCACTGAGCGGTGTATAATTAAGATTATATACAGCGTCAAATGATATAGAATGAAGTCCGGCAAGTTGCTTGTCGAGATATTTGAAGACGTATTCAATATCAGTATTATCTTGAATAATCTGTGTAATTAGTTTCATATCAAGATCATACCAGCGATCAATATCAGAACAGCTGCCGACAAGCTCTTGTAATGCAGTATCGATTACAACATGCACCTCACATCTCGGAAATGCTGTTTTCACTTTCCTGAAAAGCGGTGTTGTCTGAAGAAAATCTCCTGTGCGAGCCAATTGAATAATAAGCACCTTATCCATAAAGGCGTTTCATAGTGTCGATAAGAACACCAACGCGATGCATATAGGTATGCTCATGTTTAATCCGCTTGTATGCAGCCTCGGCGATACGAAGTCGCTCTGTTTCGCGGCGTAGATAATAGCCAACGATATCCTCGATCTCATCGATGCTTCGGTAACAAATCACTTCTCGGCCGATAGAAAATGCGTCCTCAAGCTGGTACCGATAATCAGTTATAAGAAACCCGCCACAGGCAGGAACATCAAAAACACGCTGATTGATACCATTTTTCATTTGAAGGCTTGTTGTATTGAAATTAACAGCACAGGATCTGTAAAATTCAGGAAGTTCACTATAGTAATTGAGTTCAGGTAATAATCGAGCGCTTCCGTTAACAAATCGCTTCCACCCCGGATCACCGTGAATAACGGGATTAAAAGTAAGCAGCTTTCGTACACAAGCAACACGATAGCGTTGTGTGGCCATCCAAGTCACGGCTCTTTCAATCGCCTTCATATCCTGTGTAAACATTCTTTTTTCATCAGAGTCAAGGTGCAGGGCAATTTCTTTAATCGATCTCACTGGAGACTCAGCAAAAGCAATGGCAAGCCGTTCAACAAGTTTTTGTGCAGTGTATCCGCCTTTAATTTCAGCAAGGGACGAGGCTATGCTTTCTTCTCCGGAATTTCCGACAAAACCGACGCTAATTTTAGGTGCCCCATAGATTTTATTTTTATTAAAAATACCGGGATCTGTTGCAAGGGGAAGATACACGACATGGTCAAAGCCGCATGCTTTCAGTTCATTACAGTAATCACGATCCCAGACGAACACTGTAAGGTATGGTGACCGCTGTTGTGAGAAGTCCTCAAGAATAAATGTCGGGCTATCAACAAACCAAGATGCATACGGCAATTCAATATCAGTAAAAAATTGTGTTAAAATTCCTTCACGATCAAATCCCAAATGGTTTATTGTCAATACAAAATCAGGACGAAACGCAAGGATGGCAGCGATAATGTCCTCAAGCATTGCTTGTGTGCCGATTCTGTTTTGATCCGTACCGATCATAACAAGCCTTGGAATGTGTCCGAGGCATCGGAGCGCATGGACAATTTCTGGAACGAGATAATACCTACTGTTGAGCACAACAATACGGTACGTACTGTTAGTAAATTTCGGATATCTGAGCTTTGCAGGAATATCAATCGATGCTATTGCACGCAGGCGACTCAGTATCGGCCGGTACACCGATGGATATGCGTATATCGACGAAGTATGTTCAACGACGCTGATGGTTCGAAAACCATGCCGTGCCTGTATTTGCGAAACACGTTGAACAACATATAAGGGTTTTTTTTCACAAATAAAGTATAATCGTTCTGCTTCGAGAAGTTCCTTGGCACAGCACTGCGACATCATATGCCGCAGGATGTTGTGATTCGGTTCAATAACAATAATAACTGCATTACGTATTTTTTTAGTCAGCGCTGCAATATGATACCCTGATCCGGCGCCGACAATAACGATAATCGTCCCTTTAGAGCACGGCAAATTGCCATACACCCGTTGTGCCTCTTCAAAGGGGTTTATACAGCTATGCAGCGTCGTTCCTTTCCCATCTTCTGATATAACTCGCAGCACTGCATTGCCATCACGTGCATATATGATTTCATCTTGGAACATACCAATGCCGTTCTCGCATGGACATCTTAATGATCTGCTGCTGTTATCATTACCTCGGTTATGCGGTTCGGCATTGGGCATACGTATAACCTTGCACATGGTCAAGCATCGTCAACAGATTGCGTGCTTCAGCATGAGAAGGATTGAAGATGAAAATCTGTTCAAGTACCTCGCGGCATTTGTCATAGTCTTCCTGTTTATAGTAAGTGCCTGCAAGGCAATAGAGAATCTCGGTGTTTGCAGGAAAATGTAGCAGATATTCTTTCATATAATCGATGGCGATATTCAGTTGGTTTGTTGCATACGCCGTCTGAACAAGTCCCATTAGGGCAGTAAGGTTTGTCGGGTTACTTTCCATTGCCTTCCGGTACATAGCGAGGCTCTCTTCAGGATTGCCGGCACGCTGTAAAACGAGCCCAAGCCCTGCCAAGGCTTTATCGCTATGGCGGTTTAGTTCAAGTGCATCGCGAAACAAGCGTTCGGCCTCATTAAAACGGTTTTCCTGCATTATAGCGATTGCCAAACCAACAAGCGGAAGCTCACTTTTTGGTTTTAATCGTTGTGCAACCAGAAAATGCTCTCGTGCTTTTTCAATATCACCTGTATGGGTGTAGCATTCTCCAAGCTGTTGATAAATATCGAACTGAAGTTCTACAACCTTTTCTTGTTCCATCGTTGCGCCTCCCGGTATATTTGTAGCAATATATGCTTTTGCTTTTTCAAGAATTTCTATTGCGTTATGATAATCTTTACGGTGTTTGCTGAAGCGTGCCTCTTCGTAAAGTATTCGGATATGCTCGACGTGCGTTCTTTCGTGCTTTTGTGGTGGGTCTTTTTTTTCACAACTTAATTGATCATCTCGAGGGCTTCGGACATCTCCTTTAACCTCAAAAAGTTTCTTTGCCCTCTCAAGGTACTCGATCGCCGCACGATAATTTTTCTCTTTCCTTAATGCTAATGCCTGAGTGATAAATTCCTCCGCTTTTTGACAGCTTTCATCGGTAATGCTCCTGCAAACGGTGGGTGGAGCATCCACCACATGAGGAGATAGTTTTTTCACCGCCCTGTTATCGGAAAATGGAGCGGGGTAACACAAAACTTCAACTGCAAGCCACAGAGAATAACCCTTGCGGTTCATTTCCTCTCCGATCGTCTCAATCGGTGCATCGTGTATGTGGAACAAAGGATCAGAGATAATATCCTGAAGCACTGTCCGCGAAATCATGACACAGTCTTGTTTAAGGTTCAGGCTCTGCGTTGGCACAGAATTTCCCATAAGCGAACATAACAGGTATTCTGCAATGTCTTGCAGAGCGGCATCTTGAGGAA
>JAOAHH010000160.1 GCA_026415325.1 Thermodesulfobacteriota bacterium
GGCAAACTGGACGTTCGAACCGCCGGTTTCAACACCGATCGCGCGCAAAACCGCAAGCGCTTTATCCCGAAGGATTTGGTATTCGCGGTCAGTGAGGGTTTGCGCCGGAGCAACCGTAATACTGTCGCCGGTGTGGACGCCCATCGGGTCGAAATTCTCAATCGAGCAGACGATGACGGCGTTATCGTTTTTGTCGCGCATGACTTCAAGTTCAAACTCTTTCCATCCCAGGACAGATTCCTCGATCAGGATTTCAGAGTTCGGGCTATAAAAAAGGCCTCGGGACGCGATCTCTTCAAATTCAGCATCGTTGTGCGCAATGCCACCGCCGGTGCCGCCCAATGTAAAACCGGGGCGTATCACCACGGGATAGGATCCAATGCTGTTTCTCACCGCACGAGCTTCCTGTATGGTGTGCGCTGAGCCGCTGCGGGGCACATCAAGGCCGATACCGAGCATGGTTTGTTTAAACAAATCGCGGTCTTCAGCCCGCCGGATAACATCGGGACGCGCACCGATCATTTCAACGTTATAGCGTTCAAGGACATGATGGTGAAAAAGTTCCATCGACAAATTAAGCGCAGTTTGCCCGCCCAGTGTCGGGAGCAGTGCATCGGGGCGTTCGCGGCGGATGATTTCAACGAGAATGTCGCGGCACAGCGGCTCGATATAGGTTCGGTCGGCAAATTCGGGATCGGTCATGATGGTGGCAGGGTTGCTGTTCACCAGCACGACTTCATAGCCCTCTTCACGGAGGGCTTTGCATGCTTGTACGCCTGAGTAGTCAAACTCACATGCCTGACCGATGACGATTGGCCCTGAGCCGATGATCATTATTTTTTTGATGTCTGTTCGTTTGGGCATTGTAACTGTATATTCCGTGATACGGGATTCAGGGATCAAATACTGAAGCGTCAGCAGTGAACGGTGAGAAGAAAGGCATCACTGTTTCCCACCCATTGCTGCACTTGTATCTATCACAAATCATGCTCTTTTTCAAAAACTTCTTTGTACTGTGCATCAACCGGTTCGGCAGGGTAGTCTCCGGTGAAGCATGCGGTGCAGAAGTCCTGAGGTTTTTTAAAAGGTGAAAGCAGCCCCTCAAGGCTCAGATACCCGAGAGAATCGGCACCGAGCATCCTCCGTATTTCCTCAACCGACTTTGTTGCAGCGATCAGCTCTTGGCGCGTGGGAAAGTCGATACCGTAAAAACATGGATATCGGATCGGCGGGCAGGAGATGCGCACATGGATTTCCCGGGCACCTGCATCGCGGAGATAGGCAATCCGTTTTGAGGAGGTGTTGCCCCGCACGATTGAATCGTCAATTGCGACAACCCGTTTCCCACTGACCACTTCGGGAAGTACAGCGAGTTTTATATCCGCAGCGGTTTTCCTAAGATGGTCATCGGGCATGATAAACGTACGTCCTACATAGTGATTCCTAATGAAACCGAAATCTAAAGCAATGCCACTTTTTCGCGCATAGCCAAGTGCGGCGGAATTGCCGCTATCGGGAATCGGGATTACGATATCGGCAGCGATAGGATGTTCCTGTGCAAGGAGGGAGCCGTAGTGCATACGAACACTATGCACGTTGTGCCCGAACAGATAACTGTCAGGGTGGGCAAAATAGATATGTTCAAAAATACACTGGGCATGTCGCGCTTGAGGCTCCGAAAATCGGGAATAATGCAGTCCATTGTGGTCGATTGTCACCAACTCGCCGGGTTCCACGTCACGAATATACTGGGCACCGATCAGCGGGAGGGCGCAGGTTTCGCTGGTAATAATGTATCCCTCGCCGAGTTTCCCAAGCGACAGTGGCCTGAATCCATGCGGATCGCGTGCTGCCATAACGGTATCTTTGGTCATCAGCAGAAATGAAAAGGCGCCCCGGAGCTCACCGAGAGCCCGCTCCACCCGCCGCGGTCTGCGCCGGAACAGTGGATCTGCAAGGATATGTACTAAAACCTCGCTGTCCGTGCTGGTTTGGAAAATAGAGCCGGATTCCTGATACATACTTCGGAGCGTCGCGGCATTGACCAGATTGCCGTTGTGGGCAATCGCCCAAATGCCATCGGCGCATTCGGCCACCAGCGGCTGGACGTTTTGGATTCGTGTTGAACCGGTTGTCGAGTAACGGACATGGCCGATTCCGAGGGTTCCTGTCAAATGAGACAGAATTTGGTCGGTAAAGACGTCACCCACAAGGCCCATACCCTTGTACGATCTGATTTTTATGCCGTCGCTGACGACAATACCAGCGCCTTCCTGCCCGCGGTGTTGGAGTGCAAACAAACCCCGATAGATCAGCGAAGCGGCATCCTGAATGCCGTAAACACCGAACAGGCCACAAAACTCTTTCACCGATGCCAACTCCTCATGGTGCACAATATATAAGCGATCCGTTCTGCCACTGATAACAGCGTGGTTCGGAACTCGTAAATCTCTCCTGCTCACACAAGCTAAATCATGTTTTTGATCCTATGGCACAGCAAGGTGTTTAAGCACGGTGCGCAGGGTGCCCCAGTGCTGCTGCAACAAACGATGCAAACAATGGGTGCGGATCATGCGGTCGCGATTTGAATTCAGGATGAAACTGACAGGCAAGAAACCACGGGTGGTCGAGAATCTCGACAATCTCGACAAGGTCTGCATCAGGACATACTCCTGATATTTTCATGCCGTGGTGTTCCAGTTGATCGCGATACTCGTTATTAAATTCATACCGGTGTCGATGTCGCTCTGAAATCTCTTCCTGAGCGTATGCGGCATACGCAAGGGACGGTTGTTTCAGTCGGCAGGGAAAAGCGCCAAGCCGCATGGTTGCACCGAATCGAAACTGCTCACCCCGAACCTCACGTGTCTGTTTTTTATAATCGAACCATTCCTTGAGCAGCAGAATGATCGGATGCGGCGTTGCTTTGTTGAATTCCGTGCTGTCGGCGTCTTGCAAGTTACAGACGTTGCGGGCAAATTCAATGACAGAAAGCTGCATACCGAGACAAATACCGAAAAACGGCTTTTTCTGTTGCCGTGCGTAGCGGATTGCCTCAATTTTTCCCGGAATGCCGCGATTGCCGAACCCGCCTGGTACCAGGATACCATTTGCGTCGGCAAGCACTTCGGCAACATTATCAGCGGTGATTGTTTCCGAGTCAACAAACTTTAAATTGACCCGCGCTTTGTTGGCAATACCACCGTGAATAAGCGCCTCGTTAAGGCTCTTGTACGAATCTTCGAGGTCTACGTATTTGCCAACAATGGCAATGGTTGTTGTGTATTCGGGATTTTTTAGCGTACGCACGACCTCTTCCCAGTGCTCAAGCCTGGGGGCACGCGTCCAGATGTTCAAAAGCTCGACCACCCGTTCATCAAGCCCTTCCTGATGCAAGAGGAGCGGCACTTCATAGATTGAGGTTACGTCTTTTGCCGTAATAACCGCTTCGCGCGAGAGGTTGCAAAACAGAGCAATCTTATCTTTGATGTCGTTTGGCAAGAACCGATCGGAGCGGCACAGGAGGATGTCGGGCTGAATGCCGATCTGGAGCAGTTCTTTGGTACTGTGCTGTGTTGGTTTTGTTTTGAGCTGCCCAGCAGAGGAGACGTATGGCACGTATGTCAGGTGAATGTAGAGAACATTCTCGCGGCCAGCATCATTTTTAAATTGCCGGATCGCTTCAAGGAACGGCAATGATTCGATATCGCCCACCGTGCCGCCGATTTCGATAATGGCGATATCAACGTTCTGCGCAACCTGCCAGATTTTATCTTTAATTTCATTGGTGATGTGCGGAATTACCTGAACGGTTGCCCCGAGATAGTCGCCGTTGCGCTCCCGTTGGATTACGCGTTCATAGATTTGGCCTGTGGTAAAATTGTTTTTAAATCCCATCCGCGCAAACGTAAACCGCTCATAATGGCCGAGGTCAAGATCGGTTTCATAGCCGTCATCGGTGACAAAAACCTCGCCATGCTGCAGGGGGTTCATGGTTCCGGGATCAACGTTAATATAGGGGTCGAACTTCAGAAACGTGACCTTCAGACCTCGCGCCTCAAGGATTGCACCGATAGACGCTGCAGCGATACCCTTACCGAGGGATGAAAGCACACCACCGGTGATGAAAATGAATTTCGGTTTCATATACGTATTTCCATCGATGCCGCATCACTGCCTGTGGTTAAAGGAACAGTCAATGGTGATACAAAAAAAGGGGGGCGCGCCCCCCATGGTTTATAATACAAACATCATATCTGCGTATGCTGCCAGGGGCCAGCGGTCACTGGGCAGCAGCTCTTCCAGCCCGTCAACAGCACTCCGTAGTGCTTGCATTGCTGGAAGGATTTTTTCTGTCTTGTCGGCCTTAACGGAGGCTTCAAGGGTGCGACAAGCTTTAAGGGTTGCTTCAGTCAGCGTTGCAACACGTTGCAGGAGTTGTTTGGTCTCAACGCAGCGTATGTTTTTGATGACTTTTGTTGTCCCGACAAGTGTACGGACGATCTCATCCTGATAGTTGATTGCTGCCGGGATAATCATGGTTTTGGCAATTGAGAGCGCACAGTTTGCCTCAAGCACGATGGTTTTATGGTAGTTTTCGAGACTGGCTCGGTAGCGTGAGGTAAGTTCCCGACGGGAGAGGACGCCGTGCCGCTCGAACAGATCAATGGCTTCCGGGCTAATAAATGCCTTGAGTGCTTCAGGGGTGCTGGTAATGTTGGGTAGCCCGCGGCGCGCAGCTTCTTTTTTCCACTCTTCGGTATAGTTGTCGCCGTTGAAGAGAATGCGTTTGTGCTTTTTGACAATCTTCTGCAGGATGCTCTGCAAAGCATCGTTAAATGGAGTTCCGGCGGCAAGCGATGATTCAAGCTCGGTGCAGATATTATCGATTGCATCGGCGACGATGGTATTAAGAACCGTATTGGCAGCAGAACAGTTGTGGCTTGAGCCCACTGCGCGAAATTCAAATTTATTACCGGTAAAGGCAAACGGTGATGTCCTGTTTCGGTCGGTGGCATCGCGCGGCAAGGGCGGAAGGGTGCTGACGCCGATTTTGAGAATCCCGCCGTTTTTTGAACTTTTCGGTCTGCCTTTTTCGATTTGTTCGATCACATCGGTCAGTTGTTCGCCAAGAAAGATCGATAGAATCGCCGGAGGTGCTTCGTTTGCGCCAAGGCGGTGATCGTTCCCTGCTGATGCTACCGCCGCACGCAGTAGCAGCGCATGGGTATCAATGGCCTTCATAAGGGCACAGATCATGGTAAGAAATTCAGCATTTTCATGGGGGTTTTCACCCGGACTGAGCCAATTTCTGCCGTCAGGCCCGACAACCGACCAGTTATTGTGTTTGCCCGACCCGTTGACCCCTGCAAAAGGTTTCTCATGGAGCAGGCAGACAAGACCGTGCTGTTCGGCAACGTTGCGCAAAATTTCCATTGTGAGCATATTGTGATCAACCGCAATGCACAGCTCTTCAAACACCGGTGCAATTTCAAACTGCGCAGGACAAACTTCGTTGTGTCGGGTCTTTGCCGGAATGCCCAGCCGCCACAGCTCGCGGTCAAGGTCTTCCATGAATGCCATAATGCGCGGTTTGATCGGCGCAAAATAATGGTCTTCCATCTGTTGATGTTTTGCCGGCTGACGACCAAACAGTGTCCTGCCCGTCTGCATAAGATCGATCCGGCGCTCATAATGTTTTTTGTCAATGAGAAAGTACTCTTGCTCGGGCCCAAGGGTTGTATAGGCACGTTTTCCTTCAACATCAATGCCGAAAAGTTTTGCAAGCCGGCACACCTGCTTTGAGAGTGCCTCCACAGAGCGAAGCAGAGGGGTCTTCTCATCAAGCGCTTCGCCACTGTATGCACAGAAAACCGTGGGGATACAAAGGGTCGAACTTTTTGTGCCCCGTTTTATAAACGCAGGACTTGTCGGATCCCATGCCGTATAGCCTCTTGCTTCAAAGGTTGCGCGAAGCCCGCCTGAGGGAAAACTCGATGCATCCGGCTCGCCCTTGATAAGTTCTTTTCCTGAGAACTGGAGGATGCAACCGCCTTCGTGGTCGGGTGCCAGAAAAGCGTCATGTTTTTCTGCTGTTGCACCGGTTAGCGGCTGGAACCAGTGCGTAAAATGGGTTGCGCCTCGCTCAACCGCCCATGTTTTCATGGCATCGGCGACTTCATCGGCAATATCGGGATTCAGGGATGAGCGGCGGTTAATGGTTTCCGTGAGCGACTGGTATGCTTTGACCGACAGGTAGTTGCGCATGGTTTTAATCGTGAAGACGTCTTCGGCAAAGCATTTCGAATAATCACTGGTATCACTCATGATGGTACACCTCCATAAAATATGAACATCTTTATAATGGGTTATTGCACCGGTGTAAAGAACAAGTTTTCATGTACTGACCTCTGTACATCCATTATTTTATTACTTGTTTTCTACAAGAACGGTGCCAAACAAGGTGAGGACGAGGGAAGCATAGGTAAGACAAGGCGGGGATTCTGTAACTTACTAAAACAGCATGCTAAAATACCTCGAACCTATTTAATTTTCGAAAAGAGGAAGCAGGGTAAGATTTTTGAAAACATACATTATCGTTATTCTATGTGGCTTATACTAACAAAAATGTATTTTACAAAAGACGGTCTGTTGGAATAAAAGGGCTCGCTTCTCATTAAAAAACTGCTGAATTTGCAGAGGGGAATTTAAAAAACGATGAACGAGCACAAAACAGCACAACCATTCCTATTATATCCTCCGGTTTTTCGCCTCCCATGCAATGTTGAGCGGCACATATTCAGAGCCGGTCAGGCGCAGCAGACGTTTTATTCCTTCTCTCTGCCCTGTTGCACCGCTGCCCATGATTATTTGTTGTCCATAGGTATATAACCGTTTGCATAAAACGTCTGCCGTTTGATGAGCGGTTTAACCATTACGGGGACAGAAGGAACGAGACATAATATTCTGGACGGATCATCTGAACTCGGGATGCCCGGTTATGTGCGATTGAAAAGTATGTATTCATTCACTATACTAATAACACATAACACCCAAGGGGGCTGGGGCAGATAAACACAATTAACGCAAGACCTGATCCTATCTCTTTTGTTAGCCTATCTCTGACCCCATCTTCTAAAGGTTTCGCAACTCTTAAAGCAAAGACTACCCGACCCCCTTTTCAGGCTTCAGCCGCCTGCGGCATATACTCAAGGAGAAAAGAAGGTGGTTGGATTTCGGCAATCAAATGGAGGTAAGGATTGAGACCATGCTGAAAAAGTGGATCATGATGTGCGGAGCGACACAAAAACGGCCATTACATTACTTTTTTAAACCCCATACTGATCAGAGGCATCGATTTAGAAAAATATTGCGATCGCTTGGCTTGTTCACCATCTCTGCAGTTGTAAGTTTGCTGCCTGCAGTCCCGGCGCAACCTGGTGTGAAGTACGATGTCATTGACCTTGGTGTTGGAATACAGCCGCGGGCGATAAACAAAAAAGGCCAGATTGCAGGTTTATATAACTTTAGTGATAATGCGTCACGTTCTGGTTGTTTCCTCTGGGAGGATGGTGTGTTGACAGACATCGGCGGGCTTGGCGGCGGAAGGTGTGAAGCAACGGATATAAATGATTTGGGTCAGATTGTCGGATACGACTATTGGCCGGAGGAGGGCATTGTCGCGGGTTTCATCTACTCCGACGGCGTTCTGAGCGCGTTGCCGCTCCTGTTCGAACCATATGTTACCGTTCCGTCATCAACATATGCATATGGAATAAACAACTCAGGCCAGATCATTGTAACCAGATACGTCCTATGTAACGGACAGTACACGCCCATAGAATTTCCTTGGCCGTGTCCTCCGGATTCAAAACGAACCAACTGCTCTATAGGTGGACCATTTTTATACCCGAAGGCTATCAATGACGCAGGTCAGGTTGCCCTCGATATAGAACCCTATTCTTTGGGTGCGCAGTATGGGAACAGTTTTATCTGGCAGGGAGGTCAGGGAACATATCTTGGCACACTCGGCGGAATAACCGCAGCAGAGGATATCAATAATGCGGGGCAGGTGGTTGGCTCATCACAAACCATATCACGGAATGGTTTTTCAGAGACCCATGCATTTTTGTGGGAGAAGGGTGTTATGCGGGACATTGTCCAGGCGCCTGTTGCCATAGCCTGGGCTATCAACAACAAAGGGCACGTACTCGGAAGTCAGTTTGACCCTCCGACCAATGTTATGCACTGGTTTCTATGGCAGGATAATCAAACACGGTTCATAGACGAAGAGATCCTGGACGACTGGGCGATAACAAATCTACATGATATCAATGATGACGGTATGATCATCGGTTTCGGCAATTATAAAGGTTTTAGTGCTTTCCACGGCATGCTGCTTGTTCCGACCAATAAACCTGACCTCTTGATAAAGAGGGGCGACGAGCCGGCTGAACGATATGGCGGCGATGACGTGTATCAGGACATCCCGTCCGATAACCAAAGCAAACTGCAGATGTTTGATACAGGCACGGACGCGCTTTTTGACGTAAAGCTGCAGAATGACGGTGCCACGGCACAGGCTTTCATTGTGCGGGCGTCAAGCAACAACACATCCGGTTGGACGATTACCTATATGATAGGCACACAGGACATTTCAGAACAGATCGCCTCTTCTGCAGGTTATACTACCGGAAAGCTTGAACCGGGCGCAGAAGTAATCATTACCGTTACGATGGCCTCAACTGATCCGTATCCGGGGATGTTTGCGGAAACGATCATTTACGCCTTGATCGAGGCAAACGGCACGGTTCACGACTCGGTCAAGGCAATGGCCATGAATGCCATTGTTGTCAACTGCTCCGGAGATGAGAGCGATGCCGATTCTGAAGACGGAGTTCCTGATATTGATCCCACGGCTCCGGGACTGCAGACGACTCTGCGCGCTGCCATTGAATGCGCAAACCAACGTCCGAACAAAAAAATAATCGTATTTGATATTCCTTCAAAAGACCGGAACTTTGATAATAATACCGGGATAATTTCCATTTCGCC
>JAOAHH010000164.1 GCA_026415325.1 Thermodesulfobacteriota bacterium
AGCAGCAGCATACAATGAAGCGTATTTTAAAGATTATGGCTATGCAGTAGAACGGCAGGCATATACGGTCGCGAATATGACTTTTTACAACGTGATCGCAGAGGTCAGGGGCAGCAGCCGACCGGAAGAAATCATTATTATTGGCGCGCATTATGACACGTTCCCGGGCTCTCCGGGTGCAGACGATAACGGCTCCGGCATTGCCGCACTCCTTGTGCTTGCCCGTTTGTTTTCTGGCAACGTTTTAGAACGTACTTTGCGGTTTGCTGCATTTGTGAATGAGGAGCCGCCTTTCTTTTGGACCCGGAGTATGGGAAGCTATGTTTATGCCTTAAGGTGTCGGGAACAAGGTGAGAATATTCGGGCAATGCTCTCGCTTGAATCCATCGGTTATTATAGTGATAAACCAAAAACCCAGCACTACCTCTTTCCGCTCGGGCTTTTTTATCCACGGACAGGCAATTTTATTGCGTTTGTTTCAAACCTTATGTCGCGCAACCTGCTGCGCCACTGTGTCGGGGTCTTCCGCAACAATGTGGCAATGCCGGTTCAGGCTGCTGCATTCCCCTGGTTTGTGCCGGGCGTGTTTTGGTCAGACCACTGGCCGTTTTGGAAGGTGGGGTATCCTGCGATTATGGTTACAGATACGGCGCTTTTTAGAAACCCCAACTACCATACCCCTGAAGACAGACCCGAAACCCTTGATTACCATCGGATGGCACAGACAGTTAACGGTCTTGACCAGGTTATCAGACACCTTGCATTGTAAGTCTATTCCCCGCTGCGCAGAGAAGTTTTTATCCGGCCTCACATTTTTGAGTCAAGCGGGGTAGGCGGCGTGAACGGAACGCCGTATTTTTTTGATATGAGGTTTGCTGCGATGCGTCCGGATTCATAGATCGTGGGAAGGCCGCTTCCCGGATGTGTGCCGCCGCCCACAAGATAGCAGTTCTCAAGACACTCGAATCGGTTGTGCGGCCGGAAGTAGAGCATCTGTCTGAGCGTATGGCCAAGATTGAACGTTGCACCGTAATAGACGTTAAACTCATCGCGCCATGTTTCCGGCGTATAGACCTTTTCTACCTCGATATGCCCACGTAGATCTTTCATCTCCGTCCGCTTAACAACTTCCTCAAGGACGCGCTCCCTAAATGCACCCTGCTCCTGTTTCCAGTTCACCTGCCCCTGCAAATTAGGTACTGGCACGAGGATATAGATGGTCGATTTGCCCGGGGGCGCAAGTGAGTGATCCAGTATTGCAGCATTGTGGACATAAAAAGAAATTTCATCTGAAAGCGTGAGTCGCGTGAAAATATCCTCGACGTTTTTACGGTAGTTCTTTGCAAAGAAAATATTATGATGCGGTATCTGGTCGTAGCGTTTATTGATCCCAAGGTACATCAAAAAGATCGAGCAGGAATATTTTTTCCGTGCAAGTCGCTCCGGCGCATATTTGCGAACCTGTGCCCTGTCCATAAGGGTTGTCACTGCATAGGAAAAGTCGGCATTTACGACGACATCATCGGCTGCGACTTTTGTGCCGTCGGCAAGCTCAACACCGCATGCCCGGTTTCCACGGGTAAGCACCCGTGTGACTGGCGTGCTCAGGTACAGTTTGCCGCCGTTGTTTCGGAAGACCCACGCCATAGCGTGTGAAATTTTATTTAGCCCGCCGCGCACATGGTAAATGCCCCAGTTATGTTCGATATAGGCGATCATGGCAAACGCTGCCGGACATTCCCATGCCGACATGCCGAGGTATTTTGACTGGAAGGTAAAACAGATTCTGAGCTGCTCGCTGGAAAAGTACCTCCCGAGTGCCTGAAATACGCTGGTGCCGAGGTCAAGGTGGGGAAGCGCCTTAATGAGCGGTGCAGACACCATATCGAAGATTGAGCTATAGGGCTTCTGGAGACACGGGAAGAGATACCGCAGCCTGGTTCCTTCTTTTTGTAAAAATCGCTCAAGCCCCGTTTCTTCTCCCGGAAACGCACGCTTAATTGCATCTTTCATCTTTTCATGGTCGTCTGAGACGAGCACCTCCTTGTCAACGAACCGCAAGCGGTACATCGGGTCGAGTCTGATAAAATCAAGCCACTGCTGCGCGTCAGTGCCTGCTTCCTGAAACATTTCGTCAAGGATGAATTTCATCATAAGAAAGGTCGGCCCGGTGTCAAACGTATAACCGTTAAGCTCCAAGGGTTTGTTCCTCCCGCCCACAACAGCGTCTTTTTCATAGATCGAGACATCAAACCCCCGGCGGGCAAGGATCATGCCTGCGGCGAGTCCGCCCGGACCTGCACCAATGATAGCGATTTTTTTTGCCATGGCCGACTTTCCTTATAATTGGGAATGTTATAGAGAGCACATATCAATGCGTGCTGATGCTGAACAGCAGATCGATAAGTACTTTCTTTTTTGTTTTCTTTTCCTGTACCTCATCGGGCGGACAGGGGATGGCGCTTTCCACTGCATCGCGGAACGAGCTGAAATAATCCAGGTATGCTGCCTTGATCTGCGCGGCATCGTGCGTTGTTTTAAGATCATCTTTAAGTTTTTCACGCGCCATGGAAACGGCTTCAAGCACCTGTGTGATTGCCTGATCCGGCACAATGGTATCATCTACTGCGGCAAGAAGTGTGTGTACGAGAACCTGATAAAAATCCCGCAAGGCTTCACCGTGCGCCTGTGCTGCATCAAGATTCGGGTCAAGCCGCATGAGTTTTTCCCGGAACAGCATGCTCGCTTCCTCGAGCTGAGCGGTAGCGGAAAAACCAAACACATCTTGAGCGACATGAACGGTCTGCTGGGCATCTTCCTGCACCCGTCGTATTAAAACCCTTCGGATGAGTTTATTCCCGAGTGCCAGACGCTCAGGTGAACAACACGGTCCTATTCTGTAGATGCTCCTCTCAAGCGACGCCTGTGCAATAAGGCTTGCCTTCATGTATAGTTGCGGCGGAACACCTACCTCTTTAAAGATCGCAAGCACTTGGCGCTGCTGCTCGTCAAGAATCTGCTGGATGTGGGCATGGGTGTCATTATCGCCCGAGAGTTTGAGCTGGTATATTCTTTTTCTCGTTTCGCTTCGGAGTCTTTCAATACGATCAATTACTGCAAGCAGCACGTGCTCGGCGTCTTGGACGCTTTCCTGATTGATAGTCTGGTCTTTGAGAATGTCAATGAAAAGTTGTTTTGCCTCAATACGGCCAAAGGTGAGTCTCTCGATGACGCAGTTGCGCAGGGTGCTGTTGTCCAGAAGCTCCGGAACCACGTCCGGAGCGATAAGCTCATCGATATCCTGCGGATTTACCTGTTGTGGAGGTATGTTTGATCGGGATGCTTCGGCGATCAACAGGGCGGCTTCGATATCGGTTTCGCCGTTAACAATTGCATATTCTGTTGCATTGTCAGTGGCGTTGTCGGTGGTCACATTGGCACGAATGCGTGAAACCCAAAAGTTTGATTGTTTGGTGTCAGTGGCTGCCGGTGACACGATCCCGGTGAGCACGCATCGCAGTTCCCGACCGTCTTTTTGTATCCTGACAAGAAGGTTTTTAACAGCGGTAAAAATCTGGATTTCAAATCCCCCCTCCTGATTGGTGGTGATCTGTTGCGCACCACCTGCAACAAGGGTTTGGGTGCCGTTGTCGGAAAGCGCATATGCCTCGACGCGTGCACCCGATCGATTATCACTTTCCAGCACCCCACCGCCCGTTTCGGCTTCAGTGGCAGGGCATTCATAGATTCCGCGCACGGTAAGAATGGGTTGGATCTGAGGCGGATGAGGATCGTACGGCTCACAGCAAGAGCACGCAAGGGTGACAAACAGCGCGCTCAGTAATCGGGCTTTTTTGGCATCCACGCTTTGCGGTTCTCCTTTTAACAGTATACCAAAACTTCGGCAGGACAAGTATATAAAGAGAAACGGTCAGGGGTATATTTATCGAGCTCCCGGCCATTGACAACAACCCCTTTGATTGAGCGAGGAAGTGGCGGTTGCACGACAATGCCGCCTGTTGGAATCGCAAGGTCTCCCCAGAGATTCAAACTCAACACGTCATCACGCTTGATTGAAAGCTGATATGAAATATTCCCGTAGTAAGTCGGCAGCCCGGCAATGCCAATGGTACCGGCTTGCTGAAGCCATTGCCGGTCAATTCCTGCAGCCACGACCAGTGCTCGGTCAACGGTTCGCTCAAAGGCAAAGAGGCTGCAGACCGACAGAATGTATTCAGCGCTAATCCAGGTATGCGGCAGGTCGCCCAGAAAACTCGGGCCTTCGGGGTCACGCCATGTAATTTCAGGCCATTGATGCCATGCTGGGGTGCGCTGATCGGCGAGCATGATAGTGAGCAGTTCGAGTGCATCAGCACGTCTGCCAAGCCGCACCAGTGCACCGATGATTCTGATCTCATAGGCAGAATAGTTATTCCACGGTATGATGCCCGCAACCCGTTTGCGTACCCCTTCCAAATACACCTCATACAGATGATGGGTCTGCTGCTGCGGTAAAAGATGCGCAAGGTCAAGCAGCGCAATAGCGTTTGCCGTTGCGGTCGGGTCGAAATCACCAAGTTCGACAGAAGCGGGTATATAGTCGATGTGGTGGCGCTGCATGGTAGCAAGAATCGATGCACGCACGTCGTGTTCAAGCTCTGCGCTGAGTGCGGCATAGTGCGCGGCTTCGTTGTTACGACCGAGGGTCGTTGCCATGTCTGCGGCATCGCGAAGCCCACGGATCGCCCAGAAATCATCCCAGTAAGCATGGACGGGATGTGCCATATACCCTTCATGACTCATGGATTCGGGGAGCAGGCCGTAGTATGCATGGCGTTCATCCTGTTTGTAGGCCGTGGTAAGACGTTGTGCACGAAGCTGCTCAAGATAGGCAACGGTTTTAATAACCGCAGGCCACAGGGATTCTACCGTATCCCGGTCTGCGGTGAAACGGTAATATTCTGCAATGCCGAACAGGAATTGACCGTAGGCGTCGAATTCGGGCAACCATTCCGTGCCTTCCCGGTCAGCGCAATCAGGCAGTGCACCGTCAGGTGCCTGAAACTGGGCATACCAGGTCATAAAATCCCCCAGTGCTTTCGGGATCCCTGCCCGCGCAAGTGCTGCCCCCATGATCACGCCGTCGCGGATCCACGAGCGGGCATATCTGCGCGGCCCGGGATGCAGTGCATGACCGTCGCGGTTGATGAGAATATGGGCTGCGGCGGTTTTAAAAGAGTCGGCAACGGCGCGTACCGATAAAGGCAGGGCGAAGGATACTCCAGAAAGCCGCTGCTGCCATGAGACTTCTTCTTGCTGCATGGTATGTGCTGGATCAAGAACCTCTGGCAGAAGTGCCGTACTATTTATGGGTACGGCAAAATAGATGTCCTCTGTTTCTCCGGGCAGCAGGGAGCAGGTAAATGCTAACGCACCTGACGCGTATCCGAACGGATCGTACACCGCACCTTGATCCGGAAGGTTTCCTGCCATGAGGTGTGCGGTGATGGGACCTTCATCAAATGTTGCTGCACCAAATCCTGCTGGCGTACACAAAGGAAAGATTCGGTGTGTGCCGTTGACATGAACCATACAACCGTCCCAGACGATTTCATAAACACGGACAACACCGCCGAACTGGCGCCAGTGCTGCCACGGCGGCGTTACCTGAAACGGGCGGATGGCTGCATATATCTTTCCTGTTAGGGGAAAAGCACCGGTATTGTTAATCCGATAGCGGATCAGCAACACCGGCACATTCTCGAGAGCGGCAGCGCAGGCGGTGACGGAAAATACAAAAACATCTCCATTCCAAATGACCGACGGGATGGGAAGCGCCTCCTGTGCAAGGTGATGTTGCAGCGAAACATTTGCCCATGAGATGAATTTTTCGTTCAGAAACAAGAACGGCTCGATCGAGCAGGAACCTTTGCCGATTTCAATCATTCCCTGTTCATTGATCAGTGCCTGTCCATCGCCGTTTCCAGTCCCGAGAGGGGTCCAGTAGCTTTGCCGTCCGAGGAGGTGCTGCGGGAACATGCCGGGCGAGTATTCCCGGGCGATGTTTTGAAAGAAGTGATTGATTGATCGTGAGAAATCATAAGGTCGAACCAGTATGCTGCGTATACCGAACCCTTCAGCGCTTCGGCTCCGGTGAAGGTTAATACGGATATAGCGTGAGGCGGTCTGGGGAATAAAGATGTCACTTCGTATGGCACCGCCGCACTCGGTCGAATATACGGTTTTCCAATCGGCTGTCGTGTCAGAAATTTCGATACTGAACGCGATTGCCTGCAGCTCAGGTTCCCAGTTGATTGTGATCCCGCCGTATTCACGCTGGATAAGAAAGTCTATTAGAAGCCACTGCGGTGTATGTGTTGCTCCTGAGCGCCACGGAGTAAGATTTGCAGGATCGAGCAGCCCTGCGGGTTCATTGCCCGGGAGGGACTGTGAGGCGTGCACATCCGGCGTTAGCCGGTATGTTGTATCGGTAAGGCGTATCGGTCCAAGCCAGACCGAACCAGTACCGCCGTTGCCCGCAGCGATTACAATCTCAAGTGCGGCAATGTCCTGCGGTGGACCGCCGCCACGCGGTCCCCACGCAAAGTCGATCTGCGTGCTGTTGATCACGATGTGCTGCCATGATGCCGGAAATTGCAGATCCTCAATCCGGTACCGCCATACGTTGGCATTGGTGCTGTCGACAAACTTGAACTCAAAGATATTGGACGGCGCATTGCCGCGGATGTTAAAGTCAATGCAGTAGCTTTCGGGCAGTTCAAGATGTAGACTTCGGCGCGCTACGACAAAACCGCCGCCACCGCAAAAATCAAAATCAAGACGCATGGCACTGTGGCCATGACAGGGATCCGGGACAAGGTCAAGCCGCGCCTGACCTGAAGTGATGACCGTCCATGCAGACAGATCGCTGAAATCGTCAAGCAGCCGTGTTTCGTTCATAGAAGCGCTTGGGTGATGGTATCATTCTATGAATATAAAATTATGGTGACAAGCGGTTATAAGCAATGAGATCCCTATCCCTGACCTGCATGAGCGACCATGCACCGCCTTGCCCGAGTTCCAGCACCATGTCATACCGCTGGAGATTGCCGCTGCTGTCAATATCTTCAAAGGTTACGTAGCTGATAGCGCGTTCGGTAAGAATGCCTAATATGCGGTCAACCTGTTGGGGATGCAAGGTAGTGCTCGGCCGATCAAGGAATGCAAACTGGGGCCTCGTGAGGATGACCCGAGCAATAACGATCAGTTGTTGTTCGGCAAGTGGTAGAACGTTTTCCCAGTGTTGTCGGGTATCAAATCCACCAAATCCGGCAAGCAGGGTTTCGATCTTTAAGAGCCGCAGCACATCAATGAGCTCGCTTTCAGGAACGTGCATGGCCTGCAGTTTTTCGTTTTCAGACATTTCCTGTTCAGGCCATGGACGAAGCAGCAGTTCACGTAAAGTACCCGGTGGCAGGAACGGAAGCTCTGTGAGCAGGAGGAGCTCATGGAGTTCGGGGCGGATAATATGCCCTTGTCCTGTTTTCCACATATCGCCGGTTGCATGAAACAGTGCAGACCGGGCGGTCTCATCCTGGCCGCGGACAAGCACCCGGGTGCCGTATGGGAAGGTGCAAGAGAGATCCTTGATCAATATTCTGCCACTGCGGGGTGATGTCAGGGTAATTTTTTCATAGGCGATACGGTTGCTGTCGATGGAAAAAGTAATTGCAGATGGTGGCGTTTTTCTTTCCTGTTCGGCAGCTTCCATCAGTTTCACAAGACGTGCAAGGACCGCAGTATAGGATGAGATTGATTGAAACTGAGTGATAATAAGGGAAAACGCACCGAGAAGTTGGGTGAAGGCAATTGCTGACTGGGTGATAACACCGAACTCGACCTTGCCTTTAATAAACAGCGGTGCAACGATGAGCGCCGGAATAATCTGAATGAGCCAATTATAGCCGGTGGTGAAGAAGTTAAGCCTTAAGTTGACGGCAATAATGCGGCGAAGATTTGCGGTTACGTCGTTCAGGGTGCGGAGCGCAAGCTGGATGAGGTGTCCCTCGCGGCGCGACAGCGCCACGGATTCTGCATTGCTGCGCAGGTAGGTGAGCGATGCACGGAAATTTGCCTCCCTGTCAAGCTGGTCATAGTTGAGCCGCACCAGCGGTCTGCCGAGTAAAAAGGTAAGAGAGGTTCCTGTTGCTGCATACAGCACGGCAACCACAAACAGCAGCGGACTTATCGACCACAAGACACCTGAGAATGCAACAATTGTTAAGGCTGCATTTGAAAACATGAGGATAAACGAAAGGGTTGTTGTCGTATAGGTGCGGATATCATCGGCAATGCGCTGATCCGGATTGGCAACCTCTCCTTTGAGTTTAAGACGGTGGTAAATGCGGTGCTCGCCGTAGCCGAAGATGCAGCGACGGGTGGTCCATTCCCGCCACAGAAGACCGAGCCGCTCCTCGGTAAAACGGTAAATTGCCGCAACGATGGTCGAGGCGGCGAAGACGCAGATATAAAGGATTGCCTCACCGATGAATCCTTCGTAATTGCGATTCTCGATTGCGGTCATGAAATCACGGCCAACGTAGCTGTTCACTACGTTGAGACCGTTGATGGCAAACAAAAAGCTAATCAATCCGAGAAAGAAGAGCTTTGCCCGAAGCCCGACATCCTCAGAAGACACAAACATTCTGACGCTGGCAACAAAACTATTCCACATTTGCCGGTTTAACGGAACGCGGTCGTCTTTCATCGCCTCGGTGTGGCAAGGATTATGGATGCCTACACATTTTCCGCACAGCGGCCGCAGTATACGGAAAAAATCCGCGGTGCGCAACCTCTTGTATGTATCGGCTTCTGCGGCGTTTTATGAAATCTTTTGGACCGACAAGCTCTATTGTTTTGCTTTACCGATGCGAGAATCACAGCGGGGTTATGGCAGGGAAGATTCACGGCTGTGGTCGCGGGCAATCAGCATATAGATGCAAGGGATAATAAACAAGGTGAACAGAGTGCCGATCGCCATGCCACCCACCAGCACAAGGCCGATAGAATTCCGTGCTGCTGCGCCTGCCCCGCTGACCAGTGTTAAGGGGAAGTGACCGGCAATGGTTGCAGCACTTATCATGAGAATCGGTCTGATACGGGTTTTGGCTGCTTCAATGACTGCAGTGCGTTTTGTAAGTCCCTCGCGCTGCAGCTTATTAGCAAACTCTACAATCAGAATGCCGTTTTTGGACACCAGTCCGATCAAAGTTACGAGCCCGACCTGGGAATAGATGTTGAGTGTTGTTGTCCAGCCAGCGGTGAAGAATGGAACGTTGGGTGCCGGAAGTTTTAAAAACATGAAGATCAAGGCACCAAACATGGCAAGCGGTACTGACCCTGCCAGAATTACGAACGGATCGCGAAAACTATTGAACTGGGCGGCAAGTACCAAAAAGATGAGCACGAGGGCAAGGGTAAACGCAGGGAGAAACTTGCGGCCTTCGGTCCGAAGTTGCCGTGATTCACCTTTATAATCGACGAGGTACCCTTGCGGCAGAATGGTTGCTGCTGTCTCCTCAAGGAACCGCAGTGCTTGATCAAGCGGTACGTTTGCAACGCCGCTCAGGGTGACTGCATTGAGCTGCTGGAAGCGGTTCAGTGATCGCGGTACGGTTGTTGTTCGGACGTCGGCAACGGTGCTGAGCGGAATCAGACGGCCTGCCGGCCCTGAGATATAGATGGAATGCAATTGTTCGGGATTAAGCCTCTGGGAGCGAATGACATGGGGGATGACCTTGTAGCTTCGACCAGCAATGTTGAAGCGGTTCACATAGTTGCCACCGAGCAGTGCACCAATGTCCTGTCCGACCTTCTGCAGATCAAGGCCGATGTCAGCAACTTTGTCACGGTCGATAATAATTTCTGCCTGAGGTTGGTCGATTTTTACATCAAGGAGCGGCGGGAAAGCAAACAAACCGCTCTGCATGGCAGCATCTTTCAGTTTTTGGGCAAAGGAAAGGATTTCCTCATGTTCGGCGGTGGACGCGATGACGAGCTCAACAGGAAACTCCCCTCCACCGGGCAGCGCTGCTGGAACGATCGGCATGATGCGGATCCCCGGAATTGCGCGGAGCCGCTGCTGCACCTCGCGAAGAATCTCAACGGTTGTTCGGCTGCGTTTATCCCATGGTACGGTGATAAGTCCTCCAAAGCCGCTTGTCGGAAAACTAATTGCAAAGGTGAAATCGGTTTCGGGGATTGACCGGAATATTTTGTCGGCAGCATCTGAAAAATGAGATGTCAGCTCAAGGGTCGAGCTTCCCGGCGCATCTACGATGGTAAAGATTGCACCTTGATCTTCAAGCGGGGCAAGTTCAGAAGGCGCCATCAGGAAGAGAGGGATGGTGGCAAGGCTCAGCAGGATCCAGACACAATACACGGCAGGTCGTGCATCAAGCAAACGGTCAAGCACTCGGCCGTACAGCTCACGAAACCGTTTGAAATCGCGTTCGATCCTTCCGGCAAGCCCATGTTCGGTAATGCCTTTTCGCAGCATGTGTGCTGACATCATAGGTGACAGGGTGAGTGCTACAACACCGGAGATAATGACCGCACCGGATAGGGTAAAGGCAAATTCACGGAACAAGGCACCGGTCAGCCCGCCTTGGAGTCCGATCGGTGCATACACGGCAGCGAGCGTGATGGTCATCGCAATGACCGGGCCGACCAGCTCGCGCGCACCGCGGAGTGCCGCCTCACGGGGTGCCATGCCCTCACTGATATGCCGCTCGACGTTTTCGACCACCACGATGGCATCGTCCACGACGAGTCCAACCGACAATACAATGGCAAGCAGCGTGAGCAGGTTAATGGTGAAACCGAAGACCTGCATGAGGAATACCCCACCAATCAACGAAATCGGGATTGCGACAATCGGGATCAGTACCGACCGCATCGAGCCTAAAAAAAGGAAGATTACCACCATAACGATGATCAGGGTATCGGTCAGCGTGGTGAGCACTTCACGGATTGCGGTATTGATATAATCGGTTGCATCGTAGGCAAAGCGCGCCTGCATGCCGCCCGGAAGATTGCGCTCGATCAGTTTCATCTCCTCACGCACCCGCCTTATAACGTCAAGGGTGTTTGCGGTGGGAAGTGGATAAATCGCCATGAAGACGGCGGTCTGTCCTGAAAGCCGCACATCGGCTTCATAATCCTCGGCACCGAGTGCGACCTGTGCGATATCTTCAAGCCGCACCAGTGCGCCGCCGTGTTCCTTGACAACGAGGCGTTTAAATTCCTCAACCGTATGCAGGTCGGTATTGGCAGTAAGATTAATCTGGAGGTATGACCCCTTTGTCTGTCCAACAGCTGCAAGATAATTATTGGCGGCAAGAGCCCGCCGAACCTCAGCTGGGCTGATATTCAGTGCTGCCATGCGCTCCGCATTCAGCCAGATGCGCATGGCGAAGGTGCGCGCTCCCAGCACTTCGGCGCGTTGGATGCCTTCGATGGCTGAAAGCCGCGGCTGCACGATGCGGATCAGATAATCGGTAATCTGGTTTTGATCAAGGATGTCGGACATAAAACTGAGGTAGGCCGCAGCAAACTGACTTTCTGCAGATTCCACATCGATAACCGGTACCTCAGCCTCAGGCGGCAGGTCTTGCCGTACCTGATCGACTTTTGAGCTGATTTCGGCAAGTGCCTTGATCGGATCGTAGTTGAGTCTCAGGCGCACGATGATGGTCGAAACCCCTTGGCTGCTCTGCGACTGAATGTAATCGATACCGTCGGCTGCTGCAATTGCACGCTCAATCGGCGTGGTGATAAAGCCGCGCACCAGCTCGGCACTTGCACCGATATAAATGGTTCTGATGCGGACCGCAGAACTTTCGCTTTGGGGGAACTGGCGCACGTTGAGCGTGCGGATTGCCTGAATGCCGCCGATGATGATCAGCAGATTGATCACCAGCGCGAGCACCGGTCTGCGTATGAAGATATCGGTCAAAGTCATGATAGGTTACCGATTAGGAGGAGCAGGAGACAGGGTGAATGTAGGCGTGAGCGTATTGTCCACCGTGACCGGCTGATCGTTGCGCAGCTTAAACACACCCGTGCTGACAATAATGTCGCCCGGCTTGAGGCCTGCGGTTATTGCAACAAAATCACCGCGCCGCATACCGAGCCGCACAAACTGCTGGCGCACGATTTTTTCTGCGGCACCGCCTTCCTGTGTCGTGCGCTCTTCAACAATAAACACCGAATCACTATAAGGAGCATTGAGCACTGCAGTTGCCGGAACTGCAAGCACGCGTTCCTGCTCGGGCAGCACCACGGTTACCGAAACAAACATACCGGGTCGGAACAGCAAATCAGGATTATGGACGGTTGCCTGAACCGCAACGGTTCGGGTCGCGGCGTCGATCTCCGGATTAATTGCGGTTATCGTTCCTTCGATGCTGCGGTCAGGCAGTGCGTCGGATTGGATGCGTACCCGCAGGCCGGTGCGGATGCGGGAAAGCTGCTGCTGCGGCAGCGAAAAGTTTACATAGAGCGGATCGAGGGATTGCAGGGATACAAGGGCATCGCCAGGACTGAGCATCTGCCCGACACTAATCTGACGGATGCCGACCTGTCCGGTAAAAGGTGCGCGGATTGTCTTCTTGGAAACGAGAGCACGCAGGTTGTCAACCTGTGCGCTTGCCTGCTTATACTGTGCCTGTGCAGTGTCAAAATCTGATTGCGCGATCGTACCCTCAGCAAGAAGTTTTTTGGAGCGCTCAAAGGTAAGACGCGCAAGCTCAGCAGATGCCTCTGCAGCACGGAGCTGGGCACTTTCTGCACTGATGTCCTGCTGCACAAGGAGCACTCCCTGCTGGACAATACTGCCCGGCTCAAAGGCAATTTCGGCCACTTTGCCGGTCAGCTCGGCAGCGATCGTAGTGCCCTGCATTGCAACCACCGAGCCAACCGCGGTCAGCACCGACTCCCATGTCTCTTCTCTGACCTGAAAAGTGGTGACGGTTTCCGGCGGTTGTTGGCGGCTCATGGCCATCATGGTGCTGACCTGCATCCATTTGATGAGGGCAAGAATACCCAGGAGCAACATGCATCCAAGGAGGGCAAAAGCAATTTTTTTCTTCATGGCAGCAGGTTCACCTTTCCATAAGGGAAAAGAGCTAATCATTGATATATGATTAGCACGCTACTATTTATGTATATATACTTTTAATGAGCGAAATATGCAAGGGCAAGCAATAAAAAAACGCAGGGAAAAAGTGAGAAACGTCAAACGTTATATGTATATGCACTATATGGTTTTAAGGTCTAATAAGGCGCGACTTTTTTTCAAAAAGCTACGAGACACATATTGCGATCCCTGCTCTTTAAGCGACGACCCGAAGGTCAATGCGAGCTTACCGGGAAACAGATATGCTCAGTATCAGCTCAATTTTTTTGCGCGCTATCTGCGCGCTTGCCCGTGCGGCGATGTTTCCTTGGAACGTTCCTTCGGATTCGGCAAGATCGATCAACGCTTCGCTGACCGCCACGCTTTCGACGCCGATGCCGTTTTCGGCAAGAAGCGCATACATAAAATTCGCCGTATCACTTGTATCAAGGGTGCAGTGGATTCCTTCGGATGCCACCGTTCCCTGTCCGCGGATGCCTGCGGAGTGTAATAATATGCCATCCTTATGGGCGACCAGCTTATCCGAAAATGGAAGGCTGAGTGTGATGTCGCTGCCGGAAACGGAGACAGTACCGGTAAGTGATTTAGGAATTGCTTTACCAGTCATCATGATCATCCGGTCTTCGAGAAGCTGGGCGGCTGCGGTCTTGAGGTAATGCACTGCTGCCGGGCAGGTGCTTTTCTTACTGAGCGTTGTTTCGCTGATGATGAGCCGGGTGTTGCCGAGTTGTACCTCTGTTCTGTCGCGAGTATCCCGCACAAAGACGTCCGGATTATCAATATCAATCTCTTCGATTGCAAACTGCCGCATGTCTTGATAGGTCTGACGCGACTCCCAGAACCAATCCACCGGGTATATGACAATATACTCATATCCTTCGTTTATCCAGTTTTCAATTTGTTTTCCGAGCCGTTGGACGCCGTCAGCCGGTGCGTAGGATCCCTCGATATAGCTGATAGTGAAGGCAGCATTCCCATCATACAAGGCGGACATGCATTGGGTGAAGTAACCGGTGAGATGCTCATTTAGTTGCTTTGTGGAAAGCCTGAGCACATCATACATTCTCCCCGACATGCTGCTGCCGTGTTCGACAAAGATGATGCCGATTTTCTTTTCAGATGGAAGCTGTGATGTCTGTATCGTATCACGGATTCCGAGGAAGAGCGAACGCAGGAAATTATCATAGTGCATAAGCTGCATCTGATTTGTGGTTATCGCGCCTATGCGGACTGATGTGCCAAGTTCGCGGTTCAGTTCGTCAACTGTTTTCTGATAATATGGCCACGAGCCTACGGACATTTCGAAATCGTTGGTTTTGAGATAAAAATCATATATGAGGACGCAAGTAGCACCTGCAGAAATAGCACTTCGCAGTCTCTTTTTCAAAAGGTTTTCCGGTTCGGCATTGCGGATGGGTTTTCTGAATCCGAAATAACTCTGGTGCTCAAGCGTTGCGTTGTAGGTGTCTGCAATGATTTGGCCGATTTCATCATAGAATGCAAAGGCCACGGGTTCTGTTTTAACAGAGCCGTATTGTGTATAAGACCGCACATTGTCAAACGCCGTGTTTTCCCAGATGTCAGGAATGCCGTTCGGTTCTTTTATTTCGAAAAACGGGGTTTGAAGGCAAATCGTTCCCTTGTTCCATCGCGGCACCCCGGTTACCGGTTCGCCCATCATATCAACAAGACCATCCGATGCAACGCTTCCTTTGGCAAGGGGTTGTGAAGGATCCATAACAAGAGTCGTTTCATCGGAAAAGCACATTTCGGGGATATTGCCGACTTCGCGAAGGTGCTCCATCAAATTTGTTGCAAAGATAAGGTGCGGTATAATCTGCTCAACGGTCCATGTGCCGGTAAGTTCCCCTGAATACGGCTCAGTTTCAGCACCGAAGACGATAAGCGGACGTGAGAGATCAAGTTCGCCGTTGTTGATCATCAAACCGCGAAATTTGGGTACGATGCCGTAGGGGTTGTAGTGGAGGGATTGAATGTTGATTTCGTTCCCGGCACCGTCTATGGGGACTGCTCGATAAGAGACAAATCCATCCCGAATGGTTGTTGTGTCAAAGGAAACCTCATATGACGGAGGATAGCCCATGATTACGAGAGGATCGTCGTTGTCGGCCATTCTCAACTCATATCGCATTGCTGCTGCCACCGGCGCTCCATCGCCTTTGACTGATGCCTTCAAAATAACCGTACCCGATATTTCATCACAACCCATCGGGCTTTCATACGCTATGCGTATAGCGGTTTCTGGATCAAAGCTCTGTGTGCATCCTCCGCATATGACGGCAATGCACATAGCACATCCTATGAATCTCCTTTGCATGCGTACCTTCCCGGCAGGTTGTGTGCGAAAGTGTAGCCCGTGAAGCGTTAAGCGTAAAGCACAAAGCAACTCACGATCCATAAAGTCATACAATAGAGCGCGGCAGTCAAGACAAGCACAACTAATGTCGCTACCGAAAAATTAAAACAATATAAGCGTGACTTATAGTCCTGACAAAAACCCGACCGTTGCTTCGATAATCTGCCGCTGCTGTTCTTCTCTGCTGATCAATGCTGGATTGTCGTGCTCCTGATACGGTTCAGGGGATGTGTCGTAGTAGCCGAATTGAGTGTGATTGCCGCCCTCAATCCTTACAAATTCGGTATCCGGCGGAAGCTGCCGCGCGCCTGCCTCAATTTCATCGGGATACCCATCCTCTGAACCGTAAATCGAAATGGCTTTGAGTGGTTTGTGCCTGAGATTAAAGAGGAAGGATGGCCATGATGCCCAGAGAATGACGCCGTCAACTTCCCAGGTAAACCGTTGCGCAAACTTACAGGCAAACGACCCTCCCATGGAGTGGCCGCCAACAGCCCATGTGTTTATATTGTTGTACCGCATAATAATTGTATGCGCACGCGCCCAGCCTCCCATGGCAAGATCATCGGGCATGCCTGCGATTACCGTGAGATATCCTGCCCGTGCAATGGAACGGGCTGTCGGCGCATAAGAGCGGGCGTCTACTTTACCGCCCGGATAGATGACAAAACCTTTTTCGGGTGCTGTCCTGGTCGGTTCAAAAGCATAATACACGGGGTTGTCAAGCGGTAAGGGGAAGCGGCCGACGGTGACCGTCACTTCGTTGTCTGACTGAAGTGCATCGAGCGCCTCTGGAAGCGGAGGATAGCTGTCCCGGGCGTGTACGGTAATCGGCAGGAATATGATTGCAAGTATACAAACAGCATATCGTATTGTTTTCATAGAAGTACTCCATGTGCAAGGAGTGAAATGTGATGAATGAAGCGTGCCGTGAAAAAAGTTGTGCCCCTTACGCTTCGCGGCGTGCTCTGTAATGCTATTTTTTCTCCCCTGACCGTTTGTTTCTGACCGTATCCATGAACTCTGGGGTGATGACGGTGATCCCCGCCTTTTTTGCCTCGGCTACTACGCCCGCAATAACCTGATTGAGAAAGATGCGCGGCACCTTTACGATTTTTTCACAGGCTGCATCCTCCCAAGTTATATCAGGATCAAAGCGGGTACAGGCATACTTGACGGTTTCAACAGCATTGCCTTTCTCTTTTGGGATTGGAATCGCGTACGGCCGGGAGTGTTTGGCAAACCAAAACCGTACATTGTCACGGTATCCGAAATCGATCGGCATGCGGGGAAATCCTTTGCCTTTGAAGAGACAATCGCGCCATTTTTTCTTCATCAGAATTTTATCGATACGCAGCAGAAAGTGATATTCGATAAGATCCTCGCGAGGCTTCAAGGGATAGGAATCATCCCAGGTGCATTCAAAAATCTGAAACGCTTCTTTGACGAGCTGCGGATATTGTTGTGTATTTTGTGAACCTGCACGCGTTGAAGGAATGAGCGTGAAGATGCTGTTTTTCATCTTCTCTTCGGTTGTTTCGCCGGGATAGCCGAGCATCACGCAGTTTTTCATATATTTTTTCTTGTGGGGTATAAAATTGAGTGCGCAGACCTTTGTGCGAACGATGTTCTGCGCCGTATTGCTGGTGCCGCGTGCAATGAGCATCATGGCATGACCGCGTCCGCCGGTGATCATGTGGGGAAAACACAACGAGTAAGGACCAAGGTTTGTCTGTCCTGATTCAGCAAGGGTGCTCACCAGCACGACCGGCATGGGGAAAAAACTTGATGTCTGATAAAAGTTATCTAAAATTCGTACAGCAACAAAATCATCGCCCATATATGTATCCTTCCATCGAAATGAAGAAAACAGAAGGCAAAAATCAGAAGTCAGGAGATAACCTTGATTGCGAATGGTGAGTTCTGGCTGCTGATTTCTTCCTTCTGTCTCCTTTTTCAATAAGTTTTCTGAAGATACCTGACCGTAAAAATCTCCGGTTGAACCTCACAGCTCACAATCGGCGCGTATATTTTTTGAGACGTGCTGAATCCCGAATGGGTACGCTGGAAATCAACATAGGTTGTACCGACGATCGAATGTTTTTTTTCTCCGATTTTTGTCGTGAGCATATCGGTGTGCTGCAAAAAGCATTTCCAGAAGCGACCGTTCTTATCATAGATCTCTGTCCATAAAATGAGATACGACTCAGGATCGAGATACCAGGTTCGTCTGCCATAGACGTAATTAGGATCTTTGTTGACTGCGTCTATGACAATCGTGTTGCATCGCTCAAAAGACAGGTTGTTGACAAGCGTCTGTCCGATCTGACGAACGGTTGCATTCAGGTCCTGATGCCGGTTGCAGAGCATATCCCGACGGCCTTTATATGTATAGGTATTTCTCATGATTTGGCCTTCCCAGCAATACTCATCGTCATAGATGAGATCGGTTCCGTCGATTGCATCGGTTTTGGCGGAGGTTGACATGCGTCGGATTCGTCTGAATTGGGAATACCAGATATACATCTCATCCTCTTTGGTTTGTTCGATAAACCGAAGTGTGTACATGCGCATGTTGAGAAATTCGGGTGGCAGATAGGTGTGCATGAAATATCCGCGGTGTATCCCCCGGCTGTTATTCGGAATCTGCGGCTTGGGTTCAAGTTCGGTGCGGTGGATAAAATACATTTCCGTAAACTCCTGATCAGCAAGCCGCTCTTCCCGCGATTTAGGATTAATGTTTGGCGACCACTTTCGGTATTGATACGTATCGCCGTGGTTATTGAACTCGAAGTTCCATGCCGCCTCAAGCCCTGTTTTCGGTACAGGATAAGGGATGCCGGCGATCTCGGCGTAATTTTCGATTGTTCCGTCAGCGGCAGTTTTGACCAGTGGCGCATAACGCATCGTTGCTTCTGCCATGCCTTTTGTCGGCGGGCACGGCTGGTAGGGGATAATCATAAAATAAAACCCCTCGGGCGGCGCTCCCCACTTTTCCGGGTCTTTGATAATCCCGACATAAGATTCAGGCATAAACTGAGCAATCTGGTCGATATTAGTTTTATCAATTTTTTTTCCTGCCCAAATTTTTTCCCACTCCCGCACCTTGGCAAGCTCCTCATCAGTGTACGCTGTGGGGATGGTGATGTTTTCTGCTCTGGGTGATGATACGATAACGATGACTCCATATAAAAGGAAGATGATTATTTGTTGTAATTTGTGCCTCAGCATATATACCCCTTTCTTGTTGCTAGCGTTGAAGAGTCAGCGAGTTCTTTTTCTATGTGCCGACTCCTGTATTCTATCTTTAAAATTGATATTCAAACCTGAAAATTATGCTGTCCCGCCTGTCCCATGAATTGCCCATGGGGTTGTTGCGCTTTGCACCGTAGAGTTTTACGCCGATGGTGGCGCGAAAATTGTCATACGGCCGGGGAAAATAGTATGTCAACGGCAGCACCACATACCAGCGGTTGGTGCGGAAAAGATACTGCCCAACAGGCACGACGGCGAGACTTGTATTGAACATTTCAAGTTTTGCCCAGAACGACATGCCATCGGTTGTCGAATACCCTGGGTGATGGTTGCGGTCTGCTTTCAAAATGTCATGGCTGTCATGGAAAATTTTTTCCCAAAAATAGGTGATCGCCACATCGAGGTTTTTATTGGTTTTCAGCAGGTGTTCAAGCTTGTCGGGCAGTTTGTAACGGTCGGTGTACTTGACGGCGAGGCCGAGCACGTCGCGTCGCGTTTCATCGTAAATTTCCCGGTCGTTCCCGTTGCGCCCTTTATTAAAGGGGCTCCCGCGTTCATAAAACCATTCAAGATCCCATGTGGACTTATGCAGCCACGGTACATAGGTTTGGGCAGTGCCGCCAAAGGTTTGATAGCGTTTGAACTTAAACACGCGGTACTGAGGCCAAGGGCCGGGATCAAGGTCACTCCCGGTCATGGCAGCTTTGATACCCGCTGTGACGTACTGCATCGAGAACCGTGTCATATGGTCGTTACGGGTGTTAAATATGCCCCAGTCCTGCAAGGCGTTCCAGTATAGGAGTGTCCAATTGACATCGAGCGTATTACCCTGAATTCTAAAGCCCCATTCGTAATTGTCAGTATTAAAGTACGGGGCATCGCGGTACACCTTTCCGTAGATCCACGGCCAAAATCCCATTTCACGGTTATCGGTAAACCCGGTCCGTGCTTTGCATGCTTTCGGCCCCCAATGCGTGCCGACATAGGCCATATAGGTCGGGACATAATGTCCGGGATTGAAAATGCCTTCAAACACAAGTTGGCCGGGAAGTTGCGAGGTGTAAAAAACGCGGATCATCCAGAGGCCTTTTTTTATCTCTTCCCATGCGTCCATGCCGGGAACGCCCCAGCGCAGGTCAAGCGGATTGACGACATCGGCAACCCGATTCGTATCAAGTTGTCCCCAAATGACGATCTGCTTGCCGATCCTGATCTGCAGCGGACCGCGGTCGATATCAAGATATGCCTCGGTAAGCACGTCTTTTTCAAAATGGCGAGGATAATTATAGTAATACCGGTCTTCGCTGCTCATGTCTTTGTACTTGCGGTCGTTGAAGAGCTCCGATGCTTCACGCCACCATTTAAGGCCGGCATATACTTGGATATTTAGGTTGCTGCTTTCCTTTATTTTATAGAGGCCCTCGATGAATGCCGAAGTTAGAAAAAAGTCGATACGGTCATCAATGTGCGGAATATCAGAGCGGTGCCACGGCTGCAGTTGGCAGTAGAGTGATTGTTTGATAAATCCGCTCACAAGGAGCTTGCCGTCAAGAAAAGGCGTCATGGCATGGGCACTGTGACCGACAAAGGTGAACAGGGCAATTATGAAAAATATTTTATTTTTTGTCATAAAACCCCCTCAACAAGTAGGCACCATGTTCAAAAGGACAACACCGAAAAATTTTTATGGTTTTTTTGTCGCCTGTCTCCTTTTTTATTCCCCTTTTTCGATTTCACGGATTGCATGAAAAGCTCCCCAGACCGCATCCATAAGCGTTCCTGGTTTGACACAGTCGCCGATACTGATCACATGCCTCTGATCGGCAAGCTGCTCCGTCAGTGTTGTATGCGGAAACATGCGTCCTGCAAACACCAAACTGTCCATCATAATTTGCATTTCAACATCATTGCGGGCCGCAATCACATATCCTGCTTCAAGACGCACCGGTATGGTGCCGCGAAGCACGGTGATGCCGGCATCTTTAACCATGTTGAGGAGCATGAAACGGTTATTGTGGTCAACCATGTCCATGTCAAGCTCCTCAAGGTCTTGTCGCGCGCACAGCGTCACCTGTTTTCCCAAGCGTGCAAGATGCACAGCGGTTTCACACGCAACAACGCCTGCTCCCATTATTACCACGTGGTTTCCTGCAGGGATCTCGCCATTGAGGACCTGAATCGTATTGAGGATGATATGGCCCTGAAACGGTGCAGGCTCCATGGATGCGCCAATGGCAAGGATCACATAGTCGGCACCGAAATTTTTTATCTCTTCCGCGGTTGCCCGCCGGTTAAAAATGATATCAATCGGCAGGCGGGTTGCGACCCGTATCAAGTAGTTTCGGTAGTCTGCAAGGTCGCGTTTGAATGCAGGGGTGGCGGCAGGCCATAGATTGCCTCCCAGCCGTGATGATGCCTCAAACATCGTAACATCGCATCCGCGCTCTACTGCTGCCCGGGCAGCTTCGATGCCGGCAGGGCCACCACCAACAATCAGCAAAGAGCGCTTCTTTTTAAGTTTGGGAAGATGCCAAACGGTTTCATGTCCGCAGGTTGGATTGAGCGCGCAACTGGTCGGCTCTCCAGCAATCATCTGCCACAGGCACCCTTCATGACACCCGATACACGGGCGGATATCGTCAGTTGCTCCGTGCTCGACTTTGTTGACCCACTCAGGGTCGGCAAGTAAACCGCGTCCGATCGCTATAAAGTCAGCCTTGCCGTCAGCGAGTGCCTGCTCTGCAATCTTGGGGTACTGGAGCCTACCGACGGCAATAACCGGAATATTGACTATCTGTTTGACTTTTGCGGCATAGTCGAGCATGCACCCGGGAGGCTGATATTGTGGCGGATGCGGCCACCACGAGGTCTCATAACATCCTGCATCGACATGCAGCGCCGAAACCCCCATTTTTTCAAGTTCGGTTGCGATCCAGAGCCCTTCCTCCTCCTGGCGACCTCCTTCAAGATGATGGACAAGTCCGAAACGGTAGATGATAGGAAAGTCCTCACCAGCCTCGCGCTTAATCGCCTCGATGGCTTCACGCGCAAAGGTAAGCCTCTTTTCTCGGGACCCACCGTACTTGTCGGTCCGTCTGTTCCACAGCGCGGTCATAAACTGGTCCATCAGATACCCCTCATGGCCGTGCAGTTCTACGCAGTCAGCACCCGCCTCACGGCAGCGACGCGCCGCAGGACCAAACGCATATGCAAGCGCTTCTGTTTCCTCGGTCGTCAGCGGCCGTGTGTTCAATGGGGCATAATCCGGAACAAAATAGTTTGTGTTTTCAGACGCTGATATAGGGATAACGCCATCGGGAACGACGTAGGGCGGTATGACACGGCCAAAACCTGCTGTCAGTTGGATGGAGAGTTTACAGCCGTATGCATGAAGGGCTTCGGCAAGGCGCTTAACCGCTCTCAAATGTCTTTCATCGTGAAGGTTCAGTAATTCTTTTGCCACAGGTTCCACTGCCTGAGAGACAAACACCATTTCGGTCGTAATCATGCCGCAACCGCCAGCTGCTCGGGCACTGTAATATGCCCTGACCCGTTCACCCCAATAGCCATCGTCAGGATCGCAAAGCCCTCTAATGCCCATTGGCGCCATGATAATGCGGTTTTTTACAGTAAGGGTACCTATCCTGCCTGGTTGGAACATCTTCACCGGCCTGAGTCCTTTCGGTTTTCGCTATGTTGGTGAGTAGATAAAAAAACACCCCTCAGATAAAGGCAAAAACACTCCATAGACTGCTCAATTTAATTTGAGTACATGAAATGTGCCAGATGAAAGGATTGAAAATATGCTTGTATTTACAAATGGTTATGGCGATTCGGCAAATTGCAGCACATGGGTCGAAGTTTTGAGCAGATTTACAGTATAAAACAGAAATAAGGCGGTAAAACAGTTTAATGATTTGTTAAGGCTTTATTTTTTGTGCCTGTTTCTAAAAAGGAAACAGTGTATTGTTTTTATTTATACTTCTTATAGGTAATGCCGTATTTTTTGACCTTTTTGTGGAGATATACACGACTTATGTTGAGCATTTTTGCCGCTTGGGTAACGTTATTGTCGCATGTTTTAAGGGCATGCAGGATCAGTTCTTTTTCTGCTTGTTCCTTTGCATGTCGGCTTTTTGCTTTGAGCGTTTGAGCATGCGCGGAGGAACAAGGGAATGGCGGCGCAGTACGGGGGGTGCGACATCCACTATGGCTTTCGAGCATGCTTTGGATGCTGGTGCCAAGCAAACAGTATCGTTCAATAAGGTGTTCCAGCTCCCTCACGTTGCCCGGAAACGGATAGGTCATGAGCAGCTCCAAATCCCGGGAGGAAAGTTGAGGGACTTCTTTTTTGTATTTTGCCCGGAATTTTTTCAGAAAATGGGTGACCAGCAGGGGAATGTCTTCGCGACGCTCCCGAAGCGGCGGCAGGTGGATCGGAATGACATGGAGCCGGTAGTAGAGGTCTTCGCGAAAGCGGCCTTGTTGCACTTCCTCGGCAAGGTTCTTATTGGTTGCTGCGATAAGCCGCACATTTATTTTGATCGGTACGGTATCACCGACCCGTATGATTTCACCGCGCTCAAGCACACGCAACAGCTGCACTTGCATATCCTTATCCATCTCAGCGATTTCATCCAAAAACAGAGTGCCGCGGTCAGCCTCTTTAAAATATCCATGCCTACTGGAGACCGCACCGGTATATGCGCCGCGCACATGGCCAAAGAGCTCGCGTGCAAGCAGGTCTTTAGGGAGCGCGCCACAGTTCACCGAAACCAGAGGAGCGGCCTGCCGTTGGCCTGTATAATGGATCGCATGCGCGACAAGCTCTTTGCCGGTTCCGGTTTCTCCGCTGATGAGCACCGTTGCGTCACTGTCCTTGACCGCGTCGATAAGTTGATAAACGTTCCGCATTGCCGGGCTGTTACCGATGATGTTGCCGAAGGAGTATTTATCCTGAAGTTTTTTCGTCAGAAGGGAAATCTTTTTTTCTTGTGCCTCGGTTTTTTTGATGAGGGTACGGATGCGCAGGAGCGATTGTATGCGTGCACGAAGTTCCCGTGCAGAAAACGGTTTTATCAGGTAATCGTCAACATCCTCATCAAAACCCTGTACTTTTGTCTCTTCATCAGCGCGTGCGGTAAGGAAAATAAACGGTATGTGGTACAGCTCGGGCGTTGCACGAACCGTTTTCAGAAGGGCATGACCGTCCATTTCAGGCATCATCACATCACACACAATAATGTCAGGTCGGTGGGTACTCCATTTTTCCAAAGCCTGCTTGCCGTTAGAAGCAGTGATGTAATCGAATGTATCGCAGAGGATGCTGCTGATGTAGCGCAGCACATCCGGATTATCGTCAACAATGCAGATAAGCGGTTTTGTGCCGGTGATACTGTCGGGCACGGTGTCCTGGTCTGGTTGCTCTGCCAACGGCAATTCTGAATGATGCATCTGCTGATCCTGAAGCGCCCTTTTTGCCACTGGGGTAATAGCCTGTTCGGCCTCCTTGAGTGGAATCGTGATCGTGAATGTCGATCCTTTACCGACAGTGCTTGCAACCGCAATATGGCCCCCCATTGCCTCAACGAGTTCTTTGGTATAGGCAAGCCCGATGCCGGTTCCGCTGTGTGTTTGATGTTCAGAATGTCCTGCCCGGTAAAAGCGCTCGAAAATATTGCCCAAATGTTCTTCTGGGATGCCGATGCCAGTATCGGCCACGGAGACCTGCAGGCAGCGCTGCTGCACGGCAGCATCGGCAAAAGACGCTGAATCGATGGCGTGGTTTTGGGATGTCAAGGTAACCCGAACAGAAATGCTGCCGCCATCAGGGGTAAATTTACAGGCATTGCCGATCAGATTGAACAGCGCTTTTTCTAACTTGCCGGGATCGATATATACGTCGCACAGCTCCGGGCACGGAGTGAAGCAGAGCGTGATTCTTTTGTTCTGGGTAACCGGCGAAAACGCATCAAGCAGTGATGCGATGAAAGCGTTGATGTCACATTTTTCAAGTGCTATTTCGTGGACACCGGCTTCGAGCATACTGAAATCTAGAAGCTGATTGATAAGCCCTAACAGCCGACGGGCATTGCGCAACGCAACCTGAACCTGTTCCTGATGGCCTTCAGAGAGCGTATTGTGACTTTTGCGGAGCACTTCTTCAAGAGGGCCGATAATCAAAGTCAGCGGGGTACGGAACTCATGGGTAATGTTGGTAAAAAATTGTGAACGAAACCGATAGGCATCTTCAAGCGCTTGTTCAGCTTTTTTCCGCTCCGTGATATCCCGCATAACGCAGACCGAACCGGTGATGACTCCTTCTGAGTTTTTTTGCATGGTTGCGGTCATAGCAACCGGCACGATTTGTCCGGCGCGGTTAAAAACGTAGAACTCCCAGTTTTCAATCTTTTCGCCGTCTGCACATTGCAGAAATTTTTCCATCTGCCGGTACGTATATTCCTGATACGATCGGTCAAGCACAATGGTTTGGCCTGTTGTTGCCGTGAAGGTGCCCTGCGACGGCCCCAGTTCGTAGAGTTTTCCTTTAATAGCGCTTTTTTCTTTCCCGACGATCTTTGCGAAAGCTTCGTTGACACGAATGATCGTGCCTCTGCCGTCAAGGATGAAGATACCGTCGCCACAGGATTCGATGACATTCTCCAAAAATGCCTTTTCGGTTTTAAGTTGCTGTTCAAGTCGAACCCGTTCTTCGAGCGTACTGTTGGGCGCGGTGCCCGCAAGCTGGAGTTTCAGGGCATCAATTTCGATGGTTGCTTGGGCAAGGCTCTCGCGCAGGGATGTAACGTCCCGCATGTCGGCAAGAAAGACAATGCATCCTTTTGCTGTATCATCATCGCCGAAGAACTTTGTGTAGTTGAGCTCAACCGGAATCTCCTCACCGTGTGCTGTATAGAGTGTCGTATGATAGCGCGGCGGAACAGGAAAACGGTAGGTGTGCAGGAATTTGAAAAAATCAGCAATTGAATAGCCCGTAACCTGATCGGGAGCAATGCAGGTGAGCGCACAAAACGCTTTGTTTGCCTTTACGATTCGCGTCTGCGCGTCAAACAGGAACACCGGGAGCGGTAATGAGCCGTAAACTTCTTCGAACAGGTTTCTAACGATTTGGAACGTTGATGTTTGCATAGAGAACCAAGAGTGCCAGGATTAGAGGTACGGAATATAATATTTTGGTGTACGAATAATGTTATAAGAAGAAAGGGGTGGTGTCAAGAGTTTGTACGGATAAAACGTGGGGGCGCTCCAAGGATAATGTCGACCGAGTTACAATAATGGTGGCGTTATTCCGCATGGAAGATTTTCACTATGTTTTGCCACTGGCCTCTTTCATTTTCATAGTAAATAAAAAACGTTGCGCATTGCCGATGCCTAAAATTGATAGCACTTGGCGTGCTACATTGATGTTTATATCCTGTTTTGTTATTCGACAGCGATGCGACCGATAAGCTGCTCAACCTCAAGGAGCGCGATTCGTGCATCGTAGCGCGCTACGATCAGACGCACCTGTGCCTGACTGTAATTGACCTGCGCATCACGGAAATCAAGGGAGTTCGATGCGCCGGTTGCGTACCGTTCTTGTTGGCGTTCAAGGTTCGTCCGCGCGGTATCAAGGTTTTGCTCTTCAAGGCGCAGCTTCTCCATACGCTTCAGGAAAGTTGTGTATTTTTCTTGCACCAGCCCGGCAATCCTGTTTTCAGCATCCCGGAGTGCAAGTTCCCGGCTGTGGGCTTCGAGTCGGGCATTTTGCAGGTTGATGCGGTCAATGTTGCCGTTAAAGAGGTTGAAGGACATTACCACACCAGCGGCTGCAGTGATGCTGTGGCTGTTGCGGTCAGCAACCGGTCCTACGTCATCGCCAAACAGCGCGCGATCGTTATAGCCATACGAGCTGGTGAGTGCAAGCCGCGGCCAGAATGTGGATTTTGCAATCCGTACCGCTTCCTGCGCTGCATTCAGATTGTGCCGTGCTGCCTGAATTTCACTGTTGTTTTCTCGGGCAAGTGCAAGAAGCTCCTCAAACGAACGGTCAAGGTTGGGGATGGCGATTTCCTTGCGCACCGGGCAGGGTGTCAGCGGGTCGCGGGCAAGCAGGATGTTCAGGTTTTTTGCGGCAATGGTGACCGCGAGTTCCTGATCGAGCAGCGCCGATTGGTCTTTATTAAAGTTGACCCGTGCGTTGAGAAGGTCCGCAGACGAGGCACCGCCAAGGTCATGCCGTGCCTGCTCTCGTTCAAGGCGTATGCGTGAGATATCGCGGGTTTCCCGAGAAACATCCAAGAGCTGTTCCTGCTGCACCAGATTGAAAAACGAGCGCATGATGGCAACAACCGTTGCCTCAATCGTGTTTTTGGCATCGAAAAAACCGGCGCGTGCGAGTTCATCATAGCGCCGTTTGTCGGCAAACATTCGGAATCCATCAAACAGTGTCCAGTTCAAGGTAATATCGGAACTCCACTGTCTGGTGTCGGCATTGCCGAAGCTCAGCGGTGAGCCCGTGCTTTCATTTTTGGCATCATAGCGAAACGTTTCACCAGCATCGAGTTTAGGGAGAAAATTTGCGGTGCCCTTGCCGGTGTTGTTGCGTGCAATTTCGGCGGTGGTGCGTGCTATCCGGATACTGTAATTGTTTTTAAGACCGATTGCGATGGCATCTTCAACCGTAAGTTCTTCAGCCGCAGCAGCATACGTATTGGGTAGGAGGATGATCAGCGCAATCCCAACTGTCCCAAGCATCCAAAAACAAGTGCGTGGTATTTTTTTCATGGCTTTCTTCAGTGCGATCTCGTCGAAACGGTTACCATGGTATCTCAGTGTTTACCGGTGCGACAATTTTTCCATTTTCCACAGTTCCTGAAGCGCAGGCTCAACGCTTTCCGGAGACACCTCTCGTGCACCGAATATCCGTGCGGTTAGCATCCGCACCCGGTTCAGGCACAGAAAACCGGCCGGCAGTATCAGCAGCAGGATAAACGTACCGAACAACAAACCGTAGGAAATAGAAATTGCCATCGGGACGAGAAACTTTGCCTGCCGACTCTTTTCGAGGATAAGCGGTCCGAGGCCGATGGCGGTGGTAAGCGTTGTAGAGAGGATTGGTCGCAGTCGGGAAATGGCTGCATGATAGACCGCTTCAGACAGTTTTTTGCCGGTGATGATGTTGCGGTTGATTTGGTCTACAAGGACGATGCCGTCATTGACGATAACCCCTGCAAGTGTAATCAGTCCGTAGAGCGACAGCGTGTTTACGGGAAGCCCGTGAAAGCCGTGGCCCCAAAACGCTCCCATCAGGCCAAGCGGGATGAGCGAGCAGACAAGCAGCCCCTGCAGATAAGAACGAAACACGAGCACGATCGTGATGAGGATACCGATAAAAGCTATCGGAAACGTCCGAAAGATCGAACGCATGACCTTTTGCTGTTCGCGTGACTGTCCTTCATAGGATACGGTAACCCCGTTAACCTGGCTGAGCACTCGGGGCACCACATTTTCTCTGATGTCTTCGAGAATAGGGACAAGCGGCGTCTCTTCATCGGCAAGCGACGCGTCGACCCTGATCTCGCGTTTGCGATCGAGGTGGTTGATGTGGCTGACGGTGCGTTGCATGGTGTATTCGGCAAGCTCACTGAATGGATATTCGCCCCCGTTTGGTGTACGGATGCGCATCTGGTCGAGAAACCCTTGTGCTGCCCGATCGCTATCATTATAGCGAACCCAGACGCGGATTTCGTCTTTGCCGCGCTGAATGCGCTGCGCCTCAAGGCCGTAAAATCCCTGGCGCACCTGACCCACAATGTCTCGAAGCTGCAAACCGAGGGCATGGGCCCGGGGTTTTAAGGTAATGGCTATCTCCCGCCTGCCCTCCTGCTCGGAATCCGTGACATCGGCAAGCTCTTTGAAGTTTTTCAGCTCTGCAACCATAAGGGCGCAGGCTTTGCGAAGTTCTTCAAAGTTTCTGCCCAGAAAGCTGATCGAGATCGGTTTTCCGAACATGCTAAACCTGCCGTAAGATATTTCGCGTGCTTCAGGGACAGGACCGACCGCATCGCGGATACGACCGGCGATCATAAAACTGTCCATCTGACGCACCTCTCCGTCAAGCAGCTGCAGGGTTAGTTTCCCCGCATGGCTGCCGGTATCTCCGAAATCATTACTCCCGACTTCCCGAAGGATTCCGAGGATCACATCCCGTCCGTCAGGGCGTTCTGCCGTGAGCTGTTTGTTGACTTCCCAGCAGACCTGCTCGATGCCAGCAAGTATCCGTTCGGTTTCGTGTTCCTGAGTTCCGGCAACAAGGGAGAGGTTGATTGGCAGGGTGTCAAAATCGATGAACGGGAAAAAAGTTAATCCGATAAATCCGCCGCGCACCAAACCAACCGTCAGCAGAACAAAAGCTACCGGAGCAATGACAGTTATCCATTTGTGACGGAGGGTTGCACGGAGAACCGGCGCATATGCCCGATAAGTAAAAAAGTCGATTACTGCCTCGATTCTTCGCCGCAGCCGGTGGTTGGTGGTATGGGGGTGCAGACCTTTTGAATGTGCTAGGTGGGAGGGTAGAATGAAAAACGCTTCGAGCATTGAAAAAGCAAGAGCAACGATAACAACCAAAGCCAAATTCCAGATAAATTTTCCAAGGAATCCGTCCAGAAAAAAGAACGGGACAAATGCGATCATGGTGGTGAAGACCGAGGTGAATACCGGCCCGAGCATTTCATACGTTCCGTCAATAGCGGCCTGAATAGCAGGTTCCCCACGCTCATAGTGGGCATAAATGTTTTCGCCGACGACGATGGCATCGTCCACGAGCATTCCAACCACGATGATCATGCCGAACAGCGCAATTGCATTGATGGTTGTGCCGAGCAGAGCGATGACGATAAACATACCGGCAAATGCGGTCGGAATACCCACAGAGACCCAAAAGGATAAGTACAGGTTCATAAAGAATCCGAGCACTACAATAACCAGACAGAATCCAAATATGCCGTTTTTGGTCAACAGTTCAAGCCGCTGGGTGAGCGACACTGTGCGGTCATCAAGCACGACCAATTGCATGCCGGGATGGGTGGCATTAAAGGTTTCAATGTAGTTTTTTAGCCGGTTGGCTATTGCGAGTATATCTTCCTGTGCGGTCTTTTCGATCTTTAACTTGACCGCATTCCGGCCGTTGTACCAGGTTTTGTCAGGGATTTCCTCCCATTTTTCTTTGATATCAGCGAGATTCCCCAGTCTGATAACCGTGCCGTCAGGATTGCCGCGCACCACAATGCTGTGCAGTTCCTTTGCATAATATTTTTTCCCCCACGTCCTGATTAAAATTTCTTCGTCCGGGGTCTGTACCGTACCCCCAGAGAGATTAATGTTGGCAGCGCCGATCGCTGCAGCAACCTCCTGCAGCGTGAGCAGGTAGCGGCGGAGCTCTGCTTCGGATACTTCAACCGAGAACTCAAGACGCGGCAGTCCTGAGATTGTGACCTGCGATATTTCTTCGGTTGCCAGCAGATCGTCACGGATGGTGTCGGCAACATGTTTCAGGTTGAAAAGATCAGTATCCCCAAGCAACACCAGCGACATCACATCATCCCGGAAACGACGCTCGAAAATGACCGGTTTTTCGGTGTTCTGGGGGAAGGAACTAATGCTGTCCACCGCATTTTTGATATCCTGCAGCGCTTTGTCGGTATCGGCGCCTTTGTAGATTTCTACGGTGATTTGCGCAAAGTTTTCTCGAGATACTGAGGTTACGCGCTCGATATTTTCAATGCCCTCAATGGCTTCCTCGATCTTCTGAACAACGCCCTCCTCAACTTCTTCAGGCGATCCGCCAAGATACTCAACCTGAATGATGATGATATCGGGCTTGATTTCAGGAAAGAAGGAATATCGCATCATGCGCGCAGAAACCACGCCAAACCCGATCAGACTGAACACCAATACATTACTCCAGACAGGATAGCGGATAAAGAATGCGATGACCCTTTTCACGGCATATTTCCTTCAGGCGGCAAATTTCGCGGACGGGCATGCATCCCCGCGCTTACACCTTGCAAAAGCTGCGTGACCAGCAGTTCCCCGTCGACAAGCCCGTCGTTGACGATAACCGTATCAGGGTTTTTACGTGCGACAGAGACCCTTCGGTAGTCGAGTAAGCCGTTGCGAATAACGTACACAAACTGTTCCTCATATAGTGCCCGCCGGGGTACGACAACGGCTGCCGGGATTGTGCGGCCTGCTATGGTGGCATGGATAAAAACGCCGTCGTGCAGTCCGTCGTCCATCCGGTGATCGACGCCGACATATACCTGAACGGTTTGGGTTTTTACGTCAACGGTGGTTCCGATGCGGCTGATACGACCGCTCCAGAGGCCTGCAATTTCAGGAGAGGTCAGGCGGACCGGCTGCTCCCGATCAATCCACTGAATGTCATCGGCAGGAACCGGCAGCTCTGCCTCGAGCGCCTCAAGGTTTATGATTTCCCCGATCTTTGTGCCGGGTCGCACGTTTGCGCCGATACGAAGATCTGCAGCGGCAATCGAGCCGTCAAACGGTGCGCGGAAAAAATGTTTTTCGTACATGATTTCAAGGTCGCGGATTGTGAAGTAGAGTTTATACACATTGAACCGCGCCAGATACAGCTTAATCTGCTGGTTTGCTGCAGCTGGCAGATCCGGCAACGGACGGTCAAACGTGCAGCGGTTAAAATAGTCCTGCCACACACCAAAGGCACCGGGAAAATCAACCTTGATTTCAGGCAAAACGTTTGCAAGTGCGGTGAGCAGCTCGCTTTTTGTTGTGTTGATATCAAGCAGGATTTGGCGGGTGTCGACTTTAACGAGAAGATCACCTTTGCGGAACCGTTGCCCGGGTTTGAACGGTACCTCACCCGATTCGAGCATGCCGGTTACCTCACTGGTAAGTACGACCGGTTGCGCCGAGATGATTCTGCCATAAGCGGTTATTTCAGCCGGTATGTCCGCAAGACGAACCTTTTCAGCCTCCACGACTTTAACCGGTGTTTCCGGCTGTTTTTTGGGGGGCGGCTGTCGGAAGCTTGCAAAAAACAGCATTGCCAGTATGCCTGCAAGAAGAATCAGAACGGGAATCCCGTAGGCGACAAATTTTTTCATAGTCTACTCCTTTGCGTTGAGCTCTGCAGCCATCGCGTGTAATGCTGCGAGCGTGAAGCGGGAAATATGGCGCGCAACCCGCTCAAACGTTTCTTTCGTAAAGGAAAG